>JASHPD010000241.1 GCA_030038315.1 Acidobacteriaceae bacterium | reverse complement strand
GCTGTCCACTCAAACTGTTCACCTTCTGTTGCAGGCGCAGGCGGTCGCGCTCGATCTGCTCATAGATGAGCGTGCGTTCCTTGTTGCCCGAGAAAAGAGCGCGCAAGTCGCGCAGCGACGAGCGCGGTTGCTTCGGCAACTTCGCCAGCGCATTTACGAGGCCGGTCCTCTGGTAGCTGCCGTCCACCATGACGATCCAGAAGATTTCGATGGAGTAGAGCCGGTCGGCCTTCGACGCGAGGAAGGCGCTGCGCTGCTCGACAGCGGCGCGCACGAGCGGGCTGTCATACTCCGCGTGAGGAATCGCAGGCCGGTTGCGCTTGAACAGAATCTGATAAAGACGGCACCTCTCGTCGAGGGACCGCAGCGCGGCTTCAAGCCGCTTGACCGCATAATCCCTGCCGGCATGGTCGAGGCTCTCGTAGTCGATCCCGCCGATGCGGAGCGCGGCTCCGAGGTCGCCGGATTTCGTCAGGAAGCTGTACTCGTCCCAAAAGCCGTACAGGTTCACCTGGGCGGCGAACGAGCCTGCCTCTTTCCAATCCTTCGTGATGTCGTCAACCTTGACCATCGCGCCTCGCAATGCGGAGTTCGAGCGTGTCCGCCTTCATGGGGTCGTAGCGTCTGCGGAACTTGCCGGAGTTGAAGAGCACGCGCAGAATCTCCACGTCATGCTTGGTGGCGATGCGGGCGATAATCACGCCCACGATGAACAGGCCGATTCCGCCGAACAAGGAATGCAGCAGGGAGAAGATCGCGCCTCCCGAGATCAGAGCGACGAAGAACAATCGCCGCTCTGCTCCCAGGACAGTCAGTGGGCGGTTCATGGCCTTGAAAACCGGATTCACGCGCGCGTCCGCTGGCCGAGACACTGGATCACCTCCTTTCGGTTGTGCCTAGCTCGGAAAAAGCCAAGCGAGAAAATTCACCGCGCCTACCGCCATGCCCACGCCGAAAACGATCCCGGCGAGGGTCTTCTTGCTCTGGCCTTCGCCATAGGCGAACATCAGGCCTCCGACGACGATGGCGACCAGCGACAGCCCGGTCGCAATCGTGCCGGTGAACGCGGTTTTGAGAACGGTTACGGCGTTGTCCCACGGATCGCTCGTCGATTGTGCATAGACGGGCAGTGCCGTAAGAAAGAGCAGCGAAGGCGCGAGCCGCCTCCGCCAGTGCGTGCCGAGCGCCGCGAGGCGATGGCGCGGACGCTTTGTGATGAATGTGTCCATAAGCTCCTTTCGTTTGCGGTTGGGTGAGGGGCACTCCCCGTTTGCAAGGTCTGGAGCGAAGGTAGGTCGGAATCGAGGGCAGGTGGTGTGCAGAATTGCGAGGGGGTGTGCAGGTTCTGCACACCCCTGCCGGATGCCGGCTGAAAGGCAATGCAGACCCAAGGTGCAGGATGCACAGACCCCCTCATTCCCGCGATGAACAGCAAAGAACGTGCGGGACGGCGTGGGTCAAGGCCGTAACATCACAACGCAGACACAGTGCTCGCCTTGAGGCTCGCCGGCACGCACATATCATGAATCGAACGCGGGAATGAAGGAGAAACCCGCTTAGTTGCGAGTCTCTCCTTCACGCGATTCATGCGAGCGATGGCGCTGGCATGATACGCATCGTCCATCTCTACGCCGATATACTTGCGGCCCGTCAGCATCGCTGCCGCGCAAGTGGAGCCGCTGCCTGCGAAGGGATCGAGCACCAACTCACCCGGTAACGTGAAGCTGCGAACCAGTTGTGCGAGAACGCCTACCGGCTTCTGCGTCGGATGCAGCTTGTTGCCGCTGTAGGGCATATCGATGACATCGGCTATCGGCTGCTTCGGCAACGGCGGTCTGCCTTTCGCCAGCAGATACGCCTGCTCGTGCTGATAGCTGAGGAACCTCGACTTCGAGCTGTACGTCTTGCGGAAGACGATGTGGCCGACAGGCTGAAAACCTGCGCCCTTCCAGGCTGTGAAGAATTCATCTACCTTTGTCCAGCCATAGAACATGATGGCTACGCGATCCATCTTGAGTACCCGGTATGCTTCGCGCATCGCGGGCTTGAGCCAGTCGGAGTTGCTGTCGTTCTGGATGGTGCGGCCATTGCGGTCGCGGTAGCTCACCAGATACGGCGGATCGGTGAGGATGAAGTCCACGCTGTTCGCGGGCATCTCGCGCATCTTCTCGATGCAGTCGCCGAGAAGGATTGCGTTGACTGGAAGCTGCTGTTGGATCGTATTCGTGTTCATGATGTCACTCCGTTTTGTGTGGTCTCCCGATGAGTCGGGGCACACTGCGCGAAGCGACGCGAGCGGGTCAGGCTTCCAAGGTCAAGGGACGCTTTTTCGGAAGGTTCGGGAAATGTTTTGCGTTCTTTGCAAAAGATTTTCTGAAAGCCGAAACCCGCAGGGCGCGCAGCGAAGCAGAGGCCCGCAGCGCCGCAGGACGCCGGTAAAACCCCGAGCGCGTGCCCGATTCAGCGTGAGACCACATACGGAGTTGAATGAATGCAATGCCGTCCAGCGCAGGGAAAAACGCAAGAACGGAGGGGTGTACAGAACCTGCACACCCTCCACGAAATCTGCACACCCAGGACGGTTTCCGTGGACCTAACGTGAGGAGGTCGCTATGGAACGCTGGTATGTTTCATGCGCGACCCAAATGTTGAGGTGCCCATGCTGACTCAGACTGACTCCGAAGCCTTTGTGACGCCGGAGGAAGCTGCCGCCTTCCTCCGTTGCTCACCGATCACCGTCAAACGGCTCGCCCGCGAAGGCAAGCTCCCGGCGCACTCGGTTACGAACGGAGTGCGTAGACGCTGGAGATTTCTTATTTCTGAACTGGCGATCTCGATGAAGAAAGAGGTATCTTCGGACAGGTCATCTACGCCGCTTTCCCAACCGAAAGAAAGGGGAAAAGCGGTATGAACAAACAACGGCAAACCTATCAACAGGGCTGTATCCAGCGGAAGAAGCGGGAGCGCGGCTCGGATGTATGGATTCTGCGGTATCGGGAAGACGGTATGTTGAAGTCCCTCACCATCGGCACGGTCCTTGAGTTCAGGACGAAGGCGGAAGCGCAGCGTTCGCTGGCCGACGTGCGGGCTGACATCAACAACAATGTCGAGGTGGTGACGTTCGGCCAGTTGTGCGACCGTTACCTGAAAGAAGGCGTTCCCGAACGGCACACGACGGCATCGGCGTTGCGCTCGATGGTCAAATATCGGATCAGGCCATATTGGTATCAGGAGCGTGTCTCCGATATGGCGAAAAATCCGATGGCGGTCGAGCAGTGGATCAAGGGCCTGATGACGACCCCGCGGAGGAAGGACGAGAAGCCACGGCCTCTTGCTCCCAAATCCAAAGGGCACACCAAGGCCGTATTCCATCGCCTGTTCGAGTGCGCGATGCGCTGGCGGTATCTGGAAGTCCAGCGCAATCCGATGTCGCTGATCGAGCTGCACGGATCGTCGAAGAGGACGCGCAAGATCGTCCTCGTCACCACGGAGCAATACCAGAATCTGTTGCCGCTGCTTCCGCAGCACTGCCGGGTCATGGTGACTCTGGCTATGTGCCTGGGGTTGCGCGTCAGCGAGATTCTTGGATTGCGGTGGGAAGACGTGGACCTAGACGGGGCCACGCTTCAGGTGCGGCGCTCCGTGGTCAACGGTCATGTCGAGGATACGAAGACATTAGCCAGCGAGGATGAGCTTCCGCTCCATCCTGATCTGGTCGATGTTCTTCGTGAGTGGCAGGCTGCCGAGTTGCCGGTCAAGGGCTGGCTGTTCGGCAACATCGACACTGGCAAGCCATACCACGCGGATACCATGCGTCAGCGTCATCTCAACAAGGCGGCTGCGACAATCGGCCTGCCGAAGTTGGGCTGGCACGCCTTCCGTCATACCTACCGGGCACGGCTGTCGGAACTCGGCCTGCCGCTCGAAGTGCAGCAGAAACTGATGCGCCATGCCTCCATCGACATGACCACGAAGTACGGTCGGAACTCGATGCTCAACGTCACTCGTCCCGCCAACGCAAAGATCGTCGAGATGGTGATGCCAAAGGTCAGCGAGAAAAGCGAAAAGGGAACAAGCCCGGCAGCTTGTTCCCTTATTGTTCCCTCGCCGATTTCGGCTGATCTCGTAAGTTGTTGATTCTTTGGTTGCGGGGGTAGGATTTGAACCTACGACCTTTGGGTTATGAGCCCAACGAGCTACCGGGCTGCTCCACCCCGCGTCATACACTCGCTACGAATGATCGAGTGAGGGCACTCTATGCTGCGCGCGACGGCAAAGTCAACCGGCGAATTCGGGGGTTAGAATTTCTTGCGAGTGACGCGAATTCGGCCGCCGGTGCGCGG
>JASHPD010000240.1 GCA_030038315.1 Acidobacteriaceae bacterium | reverse complement strand
AAACGCGCTCCGAGATGATCGTGCCGCTCTTTTACAAGGGCCGCGTCATCGGCGTCCTCGATCTCGAACACACCCGCACCGGCTTCTTTAATGAAGACCACGAGCGCGTGCTCACCACGCTCGCCGCGCAAATCGCCATTGCCATTGAGAACGCGCGCCTCTACCAGGCCGTGCGCAGGCAGGAGCAGCAACTCGAGCGCGACATCGCCATGGCGCGCGAAGTGCAGTTGCGCCTCCTGCCGCACGCTCCGCCTACGCACGCCAATGCCGACCTCGCCGTGCGCTTCCTGCCCGCGCGCACCATCGGCGGCGACCTCTACGACTTCCTCGAATACGGCCCCAGCCAGAGCGCCATCGTCCTCGGCGACGTCAGCGGAAAAGCCGCGCCCGCCGCGCTCTTTTCCGCGCTTGTCAGCGGCATCATGCGCTCGGCCGCCATGCAGCATCCCGACCCGGCTGCCATGCTTTCCACGCTCAACGACGCCTTACAGGAGCGCAAGCTCGAATCGCAATACGTCGTCATGCTCTACGCGCTGTGGAACGACGAGAACCGCACGCTGCAGGTGGCAAACTCCGGCGCCGTGCAGCCATTCTTCTGCCGCGGCGGCAAATCCACCGTTATCCGCGCAGAAGGCTTCCCGCTCGGCATGTTCCCCGGCGTCGCCTACGAAGAGTTCTCCATCGCCACGCAGCCCGGCGACGTGCTGCTCTTCGCCTCCGACGGCATCACCGACGCCGAAAACGCGCAGGGCGAGATGTTCGGCGAGGAGCGCCTGTCAGCCTTGCTCTGCGCCAACCGCAAGCGCTCAGCGGCATTGATCGCCGAAGCAATTCTCTCCGAAGTCACGCGCTTTCAAGGCAACCACGACCGTTTCGACGACGAAACGATTATTGTTCTGCGCGTCCGATAAGCGACCCGTGTATTCTTCCCACATGAAGACATTGCTACGCACGCTGCTTTCGCTTGCGCTCATCGTCTGGCTGGGCGCTGAGGTCTTCTTTCCCATCCTTGCCGCGGTCACCTTCACCACGCTCGCGCCGGATACGCACGCCGCCGGAACCATCGTCGGCCAGCTCCTGCGCACGCTGCACTGGATGGGCCTGATCGCCGGCCTTGTCGCGCTCATTCTTCTCGCCATTGCGCCCACGTGGGGCATTTACAAATCGCGCTCGGTGCTGGCGCCGATGCTGCTCGTCGTGCTGATGATCGCGGCCACAGCCTACTCGCAGTTCGGCATCATTCCCGCCATGGAGCGCGACCGCATCGCCGCCGGCGGAGCCATCAACACCGCCGACGCAACCAGCCCGCAGACCATCCACTTCAACAAGCTCCACCATCGCAGCACCTTCGTTGAAGAGGCCGTGCTGCTGCTCGGCCTGGCAACGGTCGTGCTCGTGGCCCACGCGGAAACCGTACGCGCGTGAAGCCTGCTATTCTTCATCAGCTATCATCGTAGAAGCGCTTCGCATCTGCGTTTCTATTTGCAGCGAAGATGCCGGACGCCTTCCACTCCCCATGATTCGTCTTTCCATCCTGCTTGGCCTGATTGCCGCGCTAGCCGACGTAGCCGGCGGTCTCGTGCTGGTGCGCGCCCGCGGCGTGGAAAAGTACCTGCGCTATTTTGTAGCGCTCGGCGCAGGTTTTCTCATGTCCACCGCGCTGCTTGAAATGACTCCTGAGAGCGTGCGCCTGAGCCCCAAGCTCGGCCCGGTGCTCATCATGGCGGGCTACTGTCTCTTGCACCTGCTCGAGCACACCATCAACGCGCACTTTCACTTCGGCGAGGAGACGCATCATCACGAGTTCGTCTCCACCCACACCAGCTATTCCGTGCTCGGCGGCCTGAGCGTGCACGCGCTCTTTGACGGCGTGGCCATCGGCTCCGGCTTTGTCGTGAGCAACTGGCTCGGCTGGCTCATCTTCCTCGCCATCCTGCTTCACAAGGTGCCGGAAGGCTTCACCATGGCCTCCGTCATGCTCGCCAGCGGCCAGAGCCGCAGCGCGGCTTTTCTCTCAGCCGTGGTTCTTGCCGCGGCCACGCTTGCCGGAGTGCTTGTCATCGAGCTGGTGCCGGGCTGGCTGCCCTACGGGTTGCCCATCTCAGCCGGCGTGGCGCTCTACGTCGGCGCGAGCGACCTCGTGCCGGAAGTCAACCGCGAGCCGGGAATTCGCATGGCGCTGGTCTTCTTCCTCGGCGTCGCCGGCTTCCTACTGCTCCGTATGCTCCTGCCGGCTCTCTGACGGAAGTGTCGGCGGCGTCCGCTTATTTCTTCACCACCCGGAGCGGCAGCACTGATTGTGGAGGAACGTCCACGGGAGCCGGCGCGTAGGAATGGCGCACGGGCCAGCAGGTGCGGTACAGGCGGGCAAGAAGGCGAAGATAATCCCACGCAACGCGCAGGGTGGCCTTGCTGAAGCCGGCGCGGCGACGGCCGAAATGGAAGGGAATCTCCGCAACCGAGCGGATGCGGCCCGTCACCAGAATCTCCAGCAGCAGCTTGAAGCCTTCCGGCTGGTAGAGGCCGTTTTCGACCACCGGGCGGCGAACCAGGAAGAAGCCGGACATTGGATCGCAGACGCGCAGCCACGGGCGCAGCAGGGGCAGCGCGGACAGGATGGCAAAAAGAGAAACCAGCCGGCGCAGCGGATTCCAGTCCGCGCAACTGCCGCCCGGAACGTAGCGGCTGGCAATGGCCAGATCGTAACCGGCCAGAACCTGGTCCAGCAGTTGCGGAAGGAGCTCCGGAGGGTGCTGCAGATCGGCGTCCATCACACCGAGGATCGAAGCGGAGGTCTGCCGCCAGCCGTGAAGAATAGCGCCGGAGAGACCGCGCTCGCCTTGGCGGACCAGCAGGCGGATGCGCGCGTCGCGCGCGGAGGCGGCATGAACCACGGCCGCGGTGCCGTCGCCGCTGTCGTCGTCAACAACCAGAACCTCCCAGGGAATGCCGCTGCGCACTAGCGCGGCGCGGACACGCGGCAAAAGCCAGTAAAGACTCTCGGCTTCCCGCAGCGCCGGAACAATGAGCGCAAGCGTTGGCTTAGGTTCGGAGTACCTCATATTATGTAAGGCCCGCTCGGAGTTTCTTCTCTAAAACACGCAATGAACCACGCAATGAACTGAAGCCATTCTACCCACGTTGGCGATGGGCACAAGAATGTATCGCATGGGAATTTAAATTTTTTTCATTACGAGTGGGGTTTACATTTGTTACCTGTTCTTGTGTTACCTCTTCTTTCGAGCTTCTTCATTTTTCCGCTATCGGCCCCGCGCCTGCCGGTCGGCAAGTCGAGCAGATAGAGCGCGAGAGACGCCCGCGGCGGAAAAAAATCTCCGCTTTTTTGCGCTCCTGCCGCGCCGCTCAAGCCGTACCCGCCGCAAAGTTCATCCAGAACCGGGCGCACCCGGCTGCAATTTTTCTTTTCCATTGAGGTGAAAGCATTTAATC
>JASHPD010000239.1 GCA_030038315.1 Acidobacteriaceae bacterium | reverse complement strand
GCGTTTTCATGGTGTTGAAGCTGTGGAAGCGGGATGCTGTGCGTTCAGCAGCTCGCGTAAGAGTTTCGCGGTTCCTTCGCGGACTGTTGGAGGGCCGCCCGCGTGCCCGCGCAGGCCGACGCCGAGCGCCATTTCGACGGGCGTGCGTCCACGTTTGTCTTTGACATCGATTTTCGCACCGCTCTGGACGAGGAAGCGGACAATGTCGTCGGAAGCCTGAGCGCCATAGTGCAGAGGCGTTTCGCCTGTGGTGCTGACGGCGTTGACATCGGCGCCGGCGGCAAGCAGCAGCTTCACCGAATCCGGCCCGGCAAAGGCCGCGGCCAGGTGCAGTGGTGTCCAGCCGTCGGCCGAATAAGCATTTACGTCTTCCGGCTCGGCGTCGAGCAGCGCCTCCAGACGCGCCGTGCCGTGGATCGCCGCAGCCTCAAAGATATCGAGCGGAACGCACTGATGGGCCAGCTCGGTGAGAAGAAAGTCGCGGATGAGCGGCTGGCCGGAGTAGACGGACCAGAGCAACGAGGAAACGCCGGCAGCGTCGCGCAGGCGAGCCAGCGAGGGGTCGTCGCGCACTGCGTCGGCCACCTTGGCCGTGGAACCGGATTGAATCAGTTGGAAGAATCCGTGGCTCATCGTACGCCCCCGCTACCACTCTAGCCTATGTGCGCTTGTTTTCCGTGAGCCGGTGAAGAATTCGGCGAAAGAGCCCGAAGACGCGGCGCGAGTCAAGCGGCGCAAGGTTGAGCCGGCGCAGCAAAACGCGGAGATCGTGCCGGTTGGCTTCGCGCATGGATGCGGGCGAGTAATGCGCCGCCGTCATGGCCTGCTCAATGAGCTTCGCAAGACGGTCCAGCGTGCCGGAGTCAACGGCAGCGTGTGTCGGCGCAGCTTCGGCAGCGGCGCGCGAGCTTCCGCTGGCTATCTCGTAAAGGCAGACGGCTGCGGCCTGCCCGAGATTCATCGAAGGCTGGCGCGGGTCGGTGGGAATTTCGATCAGCGCGTGGCAGTATGAGAGATCGTCGCGGCTCAGGCCGCGCTTTTCCGAGCCGAAGAGGATGGCCGCGCGGCCGCCGCGCGTCAGTTCCCGCTCAACAACCGGCGCCAGCGCCGGCAGCGGAATCACAGGCTGGTCGGGCTTGCGGTAGGTGAGCGTGCCGGTGCCGAGGACGAAGGTGCAGTTGGCCACGGCTTCGGCTACCGTCGCATATTCACGCGCGCCGGCAAGCAGCTCCGGCGCGCCGACGGCGGAGCGGGCTTCGCGCCAGTGCGGCTCGTAGGCTCCAACGACGGAGAGATGCTCGAAGCCAAAGTTGGCCATCGCGCGAGCCACCGCGCCGATGTTGAGCGGGTTGCGCGGAGAAACGAGAACGACGTCGAGGCGGTCGCGTTGAATAGGAGTCAGCATCTTATAAGCAAGAGATGATTGTAGAGTGTTGAGAGGCGCGGAGGAGCAGATGACAGCTCAGGCACAGATTGCGAAGGAGATCGCAGCGCTTTGCGAAACGGCGCGCTGGTGCGCGGCGCAGCGGTGGGTTCCGGCGACGAGCGGGAACTTCAGCGTGCGCGGCTCGGCGGCGGAGCGGATTTTTATTTCTCCGAGTGGGCTGGATAAGGGCGCGATGAAGCCGGCCGACCTTCTGGAGATCGATGCGTCGGGGAAGGTTGTGAGCGGCAAGGGCAAGCCTTCGGCGGAGACGGATCTGCATCGCGTGATCTATCGCATACATCCTGAGGCCGGGGCCATTCTCCACGTGCACACCGTCTGGAATACGCTGCTCTCAGAGCGGTTTGTGAAGCAGGGTGAGCTTCATTTGGAAGGATATGAGCTACTCAAGGCGCTCGATGGCGTGGGAACGCATGAGTATCGGGAGCATGTGCGTGTGCTGGCCAATACGCAGGATTACGAGGAGCTTGCCGCGAGGCTGGATGAGGCTTTGCGGTTACGTCCGCGCGCGCATGGCGTGCTGCTGAGTGGGCATGGGTTCTATACTTGGGGCAAGGCGGTGGCCGATGCGCGACGGCATCTTGAAGCGCTGGAGTTTCTCTTCGAGGTGGAGGGGCGCAAGCTCTTCGGCAACTGATCTTCTGCAACTGATGAGAGGGAGTGGCTGCGATGGCTGTCCTTCGCTTTCCCGATACCGATACAAAAATTGATGGCGAGGCCATCGGCGGCGAGTCTCGCATTCGCGCGGAGCTTGCGGCGCTGGGGATTGATTATGAGCGCTGGTCGCTGGATCGCGTCGTGGGAGACGCTTCGGCCGATGCAGTGTTGGCGGCTTATGCCGATGAAATTGCCGAAATGAAACGGCGCGGCGGGTATGTGACGGCGGACGTGATCGACGTGACGCCGGAGACGCCGAACCTGGAAGCGATGCTGGCGCGTTTTGATAAGGAACACACGCACTCCGAGGACGAGGTGCGGTTCATTCTTTCAGGGCGCGGGATTTTCTTTCTGCACATCGATGGAAAAGTTGCATCGGTCGAGGTCGGTCCCGGTGATATGCTGCGTCTTCCCAAAGGCGTCACGCACTGGTTCACGCTCTGCGCTGAGCGCAAGATCCGTGCCATTCGCTGGTTTCAGGAGATCTCAGGCTGGGCTCCCCATTACACCGATTCCGGCGTTGATAGGGGCTATCAGCCGTTGTGTTTCGGGCCAGTGTACCTGGGCGTGCGGGTAGGCTCCGCGCTGGGTGACGCGCTGAAGGCATGAGTGCGCCGAAGCTCTACCTGCTGGACGTGGAAGGGACGGTTGCGCCGCTGACGTTGACGACGGAGCAGTTGTTTCCGTATGCGCGGGCGCATTTCGGGGAGTTTTTGCAGAAGCGCGGGAACGATGCGGCGGTGCAGGTGGATTTGAAGCTGCTTGCAGAAGAGAATCGTGCGGAGCGTGAGAAGGACGTGCCGCATTTTGCGCTTTCGGGCGATGCGCTTGAGCCGGCGCTTGCTTATCTTTTATGGCTGATGGATCGGGATCGGAAATCGACGGCGCTCAAGAGCCTGCAAGGGAAGATTTGGAAGGATGGGTTTGAGAGCGGCGAGCTGAAGGGTGTGCTCTTTGACGACGTTCCCGCAGCGTTGGAGCGATGGTCGAAGGCGGCGCGGGTGGCGATTTATTCGTCGGGGTCGGTGGAGGCGCAGCGGTTGTTGTTTCGCTACTCTTCGTTTGGAGATTTGACGCCGCTGATCTCCGGCTACTTTGATACGCGGGTTGGAGCGAAACGGGAAAGCGCCAGCTATGCGGCGATTGCTGCGGCTACGGGCGTTGCGGCGGGAGATATCTTGTTTTTCTCCGATGTGGTGACGGAGCTGGATGCGGCGGGCCGGACAGGATCTGGGGCTGGATGCGGGACGCGGCTCGTGGTGCGGCAGGGCAATGCGCCGGTAGATGACGCGCACGGGCATGGAAAGATCGAAAATTTCGATTTGGTCTAGTCCTGTTGTTTTCGGCTAAATCTGCGTGGTCGGTTTTGTTCAAGCGCATGTTAGGCTGAACGCGTGAACCTTCAGAATCCTGCTGCAACGGCGTTGAATGAGCTGCGCTCGGCTCCCTGGCTGCACTTTGCCGTGCTGGCGCTTAGCTCGATCTTCTTCCTCGTCGATCCCTTTGCGGCAATTGGTTCCTTTCTGGCGATTACGGAGAGCGCGGATGCGGCGCGGCGCAACCGCATGGCGCGCAAGGCTTGCATTACCTGCTTTATTGTGTTGACCAGCTTTGCGCTGGCGGGGCAGTTGATCTTCCGCATGTTCGGGATTACGCTGCCGGCCTTTGAGGTCGCAGGCGGGCTGATTCTGCTGCTGATCGGTCTGGACATGCTCGAGGCCAAGCGCTCGCCTACGCAGGAAGCGAGCGGCGATACGGAAGAGGCGAGTATGAAGGAAGATGCGGGGATTGTGCCGCTGGGAATTCCGATGCTGGCCGGGCCGGGTGCGATTTCGTCCGTGATGGTTCTGGTTGGCCAGACTCCGCGGCTAGTCAGCCTGGAGACGGGCTTGATTCTCGGCTCGATCACTGTGACATGTCTTGCAAGCTATTTTGTGCTGGCAGGTGCGGGGCGGATTCGCACGGTGCTGGGTGAGACGGGGATTCGGATTCTGGTGCGTATTATGGGCCTGCTGCTGGTGGCGCTGGCGATGCAGTTCTTTGTCAATGGGCTGACGGACCTGGGCGTGATTGCGAAGCAAAGCTAGCGTTTTTATGCTTTCCACAGATAGGCCGCGTTTTGCACAGGCGTTGCGCTTGCGTTAAGGCTGGGTGGTTGTTATTCTCAGCAAGTCGCAACGAATGGTTTACGGCAACGGAAGCCGGGGGTTGCAAAAGAGAATAGCCTGTGCTAATCTCAAAAAGTTGTTGATTGAGCAGTGGAGCTTTCCGGTGGCCTTATGGCCTGCCCGAAGGGGAAGATGGAAGGCCGGTTCGTAGGGTCGGGTGAATTGGTAAAACAGCCCCAACCCCTGTAGGGAATACCTCAGAGAACAAAAACCATTGCATGACCCGAAGATTTCGTCTATGGACGAGTTTTCGCACGCCTCGGCGGCGCGGGCAGATGCTGGTCGCTCTTTGATAGATTTTGTGCGCAGTCGCGTGTTTTGAGAGGGAATTTCGCCGCTCAATCGTAAGGTTTTCAATGCGTTCACTTGGTATGGGGAACGATCCGCCGGCAGGATGGCCGGGCGGCCTCAAGAGTGAAAACAGCAGAGAGGATAAACGGTTGACAGGAGGCTGGAAGTTCGATACTCTTAAAAAGTTCGCGCGAAAACGCTGCAAGGCGCTGAGAAGCGTAAGTTGCAGTAGCGCAACAAGTTCGGGGACAACTCAGATTTTGGTCTGAGCCCGATCCGAAGGGCATCCCCCAGGGGAATCGCTCTAAAGGATCTTTGACAATAAGGTTGAACGTGCCAGTCGTGAGAAGCGATCAAGTTTGGCTTGAACTTCTCACAAGGTAAGGCATCTCGGGCTCTAGCAGTCCCGGGATGCGGTCGGTAGAATTCGGACCTCCGTCCTGAATTTATATCGACAACAGGTTTCAAACGAGAGTTTGATCCTGGCTCAGAATCAACGCTGGCGGCGTGCCTAACACATGCAAGTCGAACGAGAAAGTGGAGCAATCCATGAGTAAAGTGGCGCACGGGTGAGTAACACGTGACTAACCTACCCTTGAGTGGGGGATAACCTAGGGAAACCTGGGCTAATACCGCATAACACCTACGGGTCAAAGGAGCAATTCGCTTAAGGAGGGGGTCGCGGCAGATTAGTTAGTTGGCGGGGTAATGGCCCACCAAGACAGTGATCTGTATCCGGCCTGAGAGGGCGCACGGACACACTGGAACTGAAACACGGTCCAGACTCCTACGGGAGGCAGCAGTGGGGAATTTTGCGCAATGGGGGAAACCCTGACGCAGCAACGCCGCGTGGAGGATGAAGTCCTTCGGGACGTAAACTCCTTTCGACCGGGACGATAATGACGGTACCGGAAGAAGAAGCCCCGGC
>JASHPD010000238.1 GCA_030038315.1 Acidobacteriaceae bacterium | reverse complement strand
CCTTCCGCGAGCCGTTTTACCGCAAGAGCGTGAACCTGCTCATCGACGATAAGACGCGCGGCCCGGCCTTTGCGCGGCATTGCGATAGCTGCCACAATCCGCTCAGCATCGTGACCGGCGCACTGACGGAAAACTCCGAGGTGGACCGTACGAAGTTTGATTCCGACGGCGTGACCTGCATGGTCTGCCACTCGGTGGTGAGCATCGACGGCTCAAAGAACGGCAACGCGGAGCTGACACTCGGCGTGCCTTCGGTGATTGTGGACGAAAAGGGAAATCGCATTCCCGGCGAGGTGCCCTTCGACATGATCCTGCGCCACCCGGAGCGGCACGTGCAGGCGGTGATGCACGACTTTATGAAGACGCCGGAGTTCTGCGCGGCCTGCCACAAGGCGAACCTGCCCGATCCATTGAACGATTACAAGTTCCTTCGCGCATTTACGGTCTATGACGAGTGGCAGTTGTCGAAGTTCTCGCAGCGCAATCCGCTGAGCTTCTATAAGGCCGATTTCAAGACCTGCCAGGATTGCCACATGCCGAAGGTGAAGGCGACTCTGCCCGAGTATGGCGCTGATGAGAACGGAATGATTCCCTCGCATCGCTGGCTGGCCGGCAACAACGGATCGCCGTTTTATTACGGATTTACCGCGCAGGTCAATAAGACGGCCGAGTTTCTGCGCACGGGCAATTTCCTGAACGTGGATATCTTCGCGCTCAAAAGAAACAACGAAGAGAAGCTGATTGCGCCGCTGGGCCGGGTTTCCTACTCGCTCAAGCCGAACGACATTGTTGAGGCCTGGGTGGTGATCCAGAACAAGGGCATCGGCCACTCGCTGATCCCCGAAGTGCGCGACCTGTACCAGGGATGGGTCGAATTCAGCGTGAAGGACGAGAACGGCAGGGAGATTTACCACAGCGGATTCCTGAAACCGGATGGAATGCTCGATCCGCGCGCGCATACCTTTACCAACCGGCCCGTAGACGATCAGGGTAATTTTGTGGAAAACCATCAGGTATGGCTGATTCACTCCGTTGCCTACGACAACACCATCCCTGCGAGCCGCTCCATCCTGGTGCGTTACCAGTTCCGCCTGCCGGCCGATGTGAAGGGCGACGTAACGGTAACGGCGAAGGTGAATTACCGCCACTACCGGCAGACGTACATCAATAACGTGCTCGGCAAGAACCATCCCGCGTATCCCATCGTGGAGCTGGCCTCCGAGACGCGCATGCTGAAGATCGGCGAAAACCATCCGGAGCCGCCGATGCCGGACGAGAACCCCGACTGGATGCGGTGGAACAACCTCGGAATCGGCCTGCTCGATCAGCTTCAGTACGAAAAGGCGGTGAATGCTTTCCATGAGGTGGTAAAGCTGCAGCCGCGCTATGCGGACGGATACACGAACATCGCGCTCACAGAGATTGTGTGAGAGAAGTACCAGTCGGCCCGGGCGGCTATGAGGCGCGCGCTGCGGCTAGAGCCGAACGATGCGCGCGCGCTCTATTATGACGGCTTCATCGAGCGGCAGTTCGGCAACACGCCGCGGGAGATCTCCGATTTCGAGCGCGTGGTAGCGATGTATCCGCAGTCGCGCGATGCGCGGCGCGAGCTGGGCATCAGCTACTACCACCAGCATGAGAACGCCAAGGCCACCGAGCAGTTCGAGGCGCTGCAGAAGATCGATCCGGACGATCTCGCCGCGCACTATAACCTGGCGATTCTCTACCGCCGCGCGGGCAAGATGCAGGAAGCCGAGGACCAGCAGGATATGTTCATCGACAAGAAGGTCGATCCCGGCGCGCCGACTTACTCGCTGAATTACCTGCGCGCGCATCCGGAGATTTCGGTGGAGAGCATTCCGTGGCATCTGCATACGGACCTCGTGAAACCGGATATGGACAAGACGGAGATGAAGTCCGAGGGAGGGATGGGGAATGGCGGCAAATAAGTTTGTGCACATTGCATTGGCAGCTCTTCTTGCGCTGTTTGCCGTTTCCGCGCATGCGGAAAACAACTGCCCGTGGCTGAATGAGACAACCGCCTCCGGCCTGCTTGGCGGCGATGCGACAGGCACGTTCACAGCCGCGGCCAACGGACAGCCGGCAATGTGCGCTTTTGTACAGAAGACGAACGATGGAATGCGCGAGCTGACGATCAGTGTTGTGACCGACGCCGATGCGCAGAGGAAGCTCGGCGCCATGATGAACAGTTGCGGCGCCGCGGACCATCCTTTGCAGGCGATCGGGAATGAGGCCGGAGTCTGCGCAATGGACACAAAGCACCGGCAGATGAGCGAGCGCGTTGTCGGGCGCGTGCGGGATCAGCTTTTTACGATTGCGCTGGTGAGCACGCTCAAAAGCGATCCCGTGCTGAACCGCGATTCCATCATGTCGAAGAGCTATGCGGCCGCGGAAGAAGTTGCAGGCAATCTCTTCTAAAGACCCGGCTCTGTGTATTTCAGGGCCTGGCCTGATTCCTTCTCATCACGATGTGAGCCCTCTTGCCTGGCCTGACGCAGGAGCAGGCAGGTTAGCTGGACGGGAGACTGCAGCTCTTGCGCCGGCTGTCGATGCAGCCATCATCATGCCAGGCATAGGCGGCGATCAATCGAAGTCTGAACGTGGAATCTCCATCCCGGCGGAAGCCTGTGAGCTCGAAGGCGCAAAAATAAGCAAACGTTTCCCTCCCATCGTCCTGCCCCGCGCCTATACCCGCACGCAATGCAGAGTTCGAGCCATCGCTACGCCGTGAAGCCGGATTCTTAATTGACAATGAAGGATTCGCCTCGTTTATACTCAGGTGGAAAATTTGTTTCCTGGGCATCATCTTCTCTAATTCAGCTTTATACGGGTTCGCCTTGCTGCATCTCTTTGCCGGTTGCATGGGAAAACGATTGCTGAAGCAGGTGTGCGAGCGCATGAATGCTCACGCGGAGCAGGATGAGCCTGCTTTCGCAGCAATTATTGGAGGCATCAAGTGATTCGCTTGTCCATTTTGAGAAAAAGAAAATCTCTCGATCTTCACTGCCGGCAATCCTTGTTCGGTGCGCTGGCGCTGGGCGCTCTGCTGTCCGCTCCGCTCTATGCGCAGTCGCCTTCGCTCATCATTCAGGTGGATCATCCCACTGCAAAGGTGAGCCCCATACTCTACGGGTTGATGACGGAAGAGATCAATTTCTCCTACGATGGCGGCCTTTACGCGGAGATGGTGCGGGATCGCACCATCGGCCGGGGCTGGGGCGCGCTGGATCACTGGACGGCAGTGGAGCGCGGCGACTCAGCCGTCTCGCTCTCCGTCGATGAGCACTCCGGACCAAGCGAAGCTCTGCCGCGAAGCCTGAAGGTAACCGTGACCGCGGCAACGGAGCAGTCTCCGGCAGGCGTGCAGAACGACGGCTATTGGGGCATGGCCGTGCGGCCGGATACGGCTTACACAGGATCGTTCTACGCGAAGACCGATGGCGGCAATCTGCCGGTGACGGTGAGCCTGATGAATGACCAGACCGGCGTGATCGCGGCCACGGCCACCGTGACGGGCGTTTCCGGCGATTGGAAACAGTACGGGTTCACGCTCAGAACGGGCCATATCGCGGCGTCGGCAAACAATCACCTGCTGCTGACCGTCGCGAAGCCTGGAACGGTCTGGCTTGACCTGGTCTCGCTCTTCCCGCCTACGTATCACAATCGGCCAAACGGAAATCGCATTGATCTGATGGAGAAGCTCGCGGCCATGCACCCGTCATTTCTGCGTTTTCCGGGAGGCAACTACCTCGAAGGCAATCACATTTCCGAGCGATTCAACTGGAAAAAGACGATCGGGCCGCTGGTGGACAGGCCGACGCATTGGAGCCCGTGGAACTATCGCTCTTCGGACGGCATGGGATTGCTTGAGTTTCTGGAGTGGTGCGAGGACCTGAAGATGCAGCCAGTGCTTGCCGTCTATGCGGGCTACTCGCTGGAGCAGGAGCACGTGGAGCCCGGCGCGGCGCTGGAGCCTTACGTGCAGGACGCGCTCGACGAGATCGAATTCGTTACCGGCGGCACAGAGACGAAGTGGGGCGCTCTGCGCGCAAAGTACGGCCATCCCGAACCATTCGCGCTGCGCTACGTTGAGATCGGCAACGAGGACTGGTTTGACGGCTCGCACACCTATGACGCGCGCTTTGCGCAGTTCTACAAGGCCATCAAGCAGAGGTATCCGGAGTTGCAGCTCATTGCGACCGCGCCGGTGAAGAGCGTCACGCCGGACGTGCTCGATGAGCACTACTATATGTCCGCGGAGAAGGCGTTTGCGGATGCGGGGCACTATGACAAGGCTCCGCGCACCGGGCCGAAGATCTTTGTGGGCGAGTGGGCCACGCGCGAGGGCTCGCCGACACCGGACCTGCAGGCAGCGCTGTCCGATGCCGCATGGATGACGGGCCTTGAACGCAACAGTGACCTGGTCATCATGGCCAGCTATGCGCCATTGTTCGTCAACGTCAATCCCGGCGGAATGCAATGGGCGCCGGATCTGATCGGCTACAACGCGCTCACCAGCTACGGCTCGCCGAGCTACTGGGCGCAGGTCATGTTTTCCGGCCATCACGGCTCGGAGGTTGTCTCCTACGATCTCGCCAACGCCGGCCCGCGCGTCTACGCTTCCGTAACGCGCGATGAAGCGCACAGGAAGCTCTACGTCAAAATCGTCAACGGAACATCGGAGCCGCGGCAGATCAGCATCGATCTTGAGGGTGCGTCATCGGTGCGCAAATCGGCAAAGCTCATGACCCTGAGCGGCAAGTCGCCGAACGCAACGAATACAATTACCGACCCGGATGCGATTGTTCCCGTCGAGCACACCATCGAAGTTGCAGGCACAAAGTTCGAGCATCGCTTCGATCCGTATTCGGTCAACGTGCTGGAGTTAACGTACTAGCACGGCGCTTGCAATGTTGCGCAGCTCCGGCAAGAGATCACCAAGCGCAGCCGGAGCCGCGTCGGCGCTGCCGAGCGCAAAGTAAGCCTTGCGATAAAGCGTATAGAGCTTCTCATAAGTGGAAACCGCCCTTCGCTCGGGCGTGAACGTGGTGTAGCTCAGGCACATCGCGTTCTGCGCGGCTTCCACGCTCGGAAACGCGCCGGCCGCAAGCATCGCGAAGATGCCTGATCCCAGGCTGGTAGGCACGCCGGCGGGAACGAGCACAGGCTTGTTCAACACATTCGCGTAAACCTGGTTCAGCACCGCGTTGTTCTGCGGAACACCGCCGGCATTGATCACGCGGTCCACGCGCACACCGTGCTCGGCCATGCGTTCAAGAATGATGCGCGTGTGGAAAGCCGTGCCTTCAATCGCGGCAAAAAGCTCATCCTGCGCGGTGTGAATAAGGTTCCAGCCAAAGGTTACTCCGCCAAGCTCCGGATTGACCAGAACCGTGCGGTCGCCGTTATCCCATGAAAAACGCAGCAGCCCTGTCTGTCCTGCGCGATATTGCTCAAGCCCCTTCGATAGTTCGGAAACCTTCGTGCCCGCGCGGCGCGCAATCGCTTCAAAGATATCTCCGGTTGCGGAAAGTCCGGCTTCAATGCCGGTGTACTGCGGATGCACGCTTCCCGGAACCACGCCGCAAACGCCGGGAATGAGCGCCGTCTCTTTCGCCATTGCAATGATGCACGTGGATGTGCCGACAACGTTCACGACATCGCCTTCGCGGCATCCTGCGCCGAGCGCGTCCCAGTGCGCGTCAAAAGCGCCCACCGGAACGGGAATGCCTGCGCGCAGTCCTAACTGTTCCGCCCAATACGGCGCCAGATGGCCGGCCGGGTGATCGGAAGTGCGGTATTCTCCGCTCAATTTTTCGCGCACGCCGTCGAGCAGAGGATCGACTTTGGAAAGGAACGCCTGTGGCGGCAATCCATCCCACTTCGGATTCCACATCCATTTGTGGCCCATCGCGCAGACACTGCGTTTGGCTTTCTTCGGGTCGGTAACGCCGCAGAGCGTAGCCGCCACCATATCGCAATGCTCGAAGGCCGAAGCGAACTTGCCGCGCTTGTCGGGATGATGGCGCAGCCAGTGCAGCAGCTTGGCAAAGCCCCACTCATGCGAGTAAACGCCGCCGCACCATGCAATGGCTTCGAGCTTCTCCTTGTGCGCAAGCTCGGTAATCTCGCGGGCTTCCTCTTTCGCGCGGTGATCGCACCAGAGATAGTACTCATTCAGCGGCCGCATCTGCGCGTCCACCGGCACAACGCTCGATCCGGTCGTATCAAGCGCGATGGCTTGAATCCGGTTGCCGTCGATTCCGGCGTTTGCAACCGCCTTGCGCGTGGCCGCCGCAAGCGCGCGCATCTGGTCGTCGTGCGATTGCGTGGCGTAGTCCGGATCGTCGCGCCGGCGATGCAGCGGGTACTCTTCGACGGCTGTGCCGAGGCGTCCGCGCTCGCTGTCCAGAATGGAGACGCGCACGCTTAACGTGCCGAAATCGACTCCCGCAACCATAGCCATGCTGCTTATCCCTCGTGTTTTTTCCTTGCGCTGTTCGCCAGGATTTTCTCCCGCTGCGCGGATTACTTCTGTCCGTAGGTCGCGGTTGCGCCGTGCTTGCGGCAGTAATGCCGGTCGAGCAGCGCCTGCGAGACGCCCCGAGTCTCCGGGTTAATCGACATTGTGAGCGCGGCTATGTGCGCAACAAACTCAAGCGTGACCGCATTGTGCGCGGCCTCCGCCGGAGTCTTGCCCCATGCGAACGGCGCATGGCCGGCAACCAGCACGGCAGGAACGGCCATCGGATCGATACCCTCAAAGCGCTCGCAAATCGCGTGGCCGGTGTTGAGCACATAGTCGCCGGCAATCTCTTCGTCTGTAAGACTGCGCGTAACAGGAACCGGGCCGTAAAAGTAGTCCGCATGTGTGGTGCCGAGCGCCGGAATCGCGCGCCCGGCCTGCGCCCATGCGGTGGCAAAGGTCGAATGCGTATGCGCCACGCCGCCAACGGCAGGGAAGCGCTTGTAGAGCAGCAGGTGCGTCTTGAGATCGGAGGAGGGTTTGAGCGCTCCGTCCGCAATTTTGCCGTCGAGATCGGTAAGGACAATATCCTCGGCACGCATCGATTCATAAGGCACGCCGCTGGGCTTGATCGCTACCAGTCCTTCCTTGCGATCGATCCCGCTCACGTTGCCAAAGGTGTACAAAACCAGTCCCCGGCGCACAATTTCGAGATTTGCTTCGAGCACGTCGGCCCTCAGTTGCTCTAAAATCATCTCTCCTCCGCAGGCCTGTTTTCCGGCACCTCTCAAGATACCGGGAACGCGGGCAAATTCGAAAACAGCTCGCTTGGTAAACGTTTGCTCAGAAAGATGACATTAGATTCCTCCCCTATTCCATGTCAAGCATCTGCAAGATGTGGCATAAGGAATGCTATGATCCTGAAAACGCATTCTTACTTGCGTTGCGGGGGATCATGCCGAAGGCCAGACGAAATTCTCCCCAGGGAAAAGGGAATGCGCGCATGAACATTCGCGCGGTGGCGGAGCGTGCCAAAGTCTCAGTCGCCACGGTTTCAAGAACCATCAACCGCATCCCCACCGTCAATTCCCAGATGGCCAAGCGCGTCTGGGAGGCCATCCGCGAGCTCGACTACTTTCCCAACACGCAGGCCCGTGCGCTGGTCTCCGGCCGCAGCCGAATCCTCGGCCTCATCGTTTCGGAGATCACCAACCCCTTTTTCCCGGAGCTGATTCAGGGGTTCGAGGACGTGGCCGTCGAAAGCAATTATGAGATTCTCGTCAGCTCCACCAATTACGATCCCAAGCGCATGTCGCTTTGCATCCGGCGCATGTTGGAGCGCAACGTGGAAGGCGTTGCGGTGATGACCTTCGGCATTGAAGAGCCGTTGCTCGACCAGTTGGCGGAGCGGAAGATTCCACTGGTCTTTGTCGATGTTGGCCGGGACCGTCCGGGAATCAGCCTGCTCAAGGTGGATTATCACCACGGCATCCGTCAGGGTGTGCAGCATCTTGCCGCGCTCGGCCACAGAAAAATCGGCTTCATCTCCGGCCCTGCGCGCCTGCATTCGGCGCAATCGCGGCAGAATGCTTTTCTCAAGTCCATCCGCGAGTGCGGAATCGAGCCCAATCCCGAGTGGTTGATCGAGGGCGATCACACGATGGAAGGCGGCATGGTGGCCATGGAGAAAATCCTTGGCAAGGGCAGGCGTCCCACCGCCATCATGTGCTCGAACGACATGACCGCCCTCGGCGTGCTGCACAAGGCTTATCGCGCCGGGCTTCGCGTTCCGCAGGATCTCTCGCTGATTGGCTTCGATGACATTCACATGGCGCAGGTCATGATTCCCCCGCTGACTTCGATTCAGATGTCGCGCGTGGAACTGGCGCGCGCCGCCGTGGAAGCTCTTCGCTCGCACGTGGAAGGCACGTCGCCCAGGCGTGAATTCCACATTGACACGCATCTCGTTGTCCGCGAATCCACCGCGTTTCCGCCGGGCACGATGGAAGATCTCCGTCCCGCCCACCCGCAGTCTCAGCGCACTGCGACTCAAGACTGATTTCTTTTTTTACGCTCGGCTGCCGCGTCACGGCTTCTCGCCCGCGGGTGGAATCATCATCAGCCATGAACGTTGCACAAATGAGATCAGTAAATCCTGCTTCCAATCACATCCGCGCCTGCTGATCCGGAGGCAATGCTGCGCGAGCGAAGCAGAATTTCAAACGAACGAAGCGATCCATCCGGCCGCGTAGCCTTCCGCAGAACAGAAGCAATCGCCTCGGGGTGCATTAGCGTCTCTCCGGCGGCCTGTGTTCCAGCCACATCCAGACCCTGCAGCATAAGAATGTGCCCGCTCCCTCCAAGGTTCGGCAGATACGCAATGATGGCGTAAGTCTCATGCGACGGCTCATTCCAGTGGCTTTGATACGAGGCCGCTTCACCCGGCTCCGGCTTGGTGTTCACGATCGTTGCCGCCTGCATCGTGTCGCCATTCACAATGCGAAAGTTGGCGCTGCCCTGGGCAATCGCCGCCCACGGATTGCTGCTCATCGAGCCGAGCAGAATCGCATTCGCGTCTTTCAGGTCGTCAAGCTGCAACTGCCGCGGAAAGCGCAGAATCGCGCGCTCCGGATTGAACTCCGGCAGCCGCGCCAGCGCCGACACAATCTGCAGGTCGGTAAAGCTCGTGAACTGCTGCGTCCGCAAATCCTCCGCGCTGTGATCGTCAATCGGCGGCAGCGGCATGTCCGCGTATCCGCCCTTGACGTAATACGCCAGCGGCAATGGATGATGCGACAGGTCTTCCAGGATGTTGAAGCCCGCATCGGCGGGAACGATGTAGCAGTTCGCCGGACCGCCAAAGAGCGCCGTCCACAGCGGCTTTGCCGGATCGGAAAACGGCCCCGCGGGAAGCCGCACTCCCTGCCAGTGAACCGCGAGCCACGTGGCAAACACCAGCATCGCGCTGTACGCGGCCAGCGCTGCTCCCAGCGTGGTGTATCGTTTCCATTCCGGCCGCAAAACATGAGCCGCGGTTTCCCGCTCCGCCTGCTCCATTGGCTCGGCGGCATCCGAAACCGGCTCAGCCGCGCATGGCCGCTGCGCTCCGGCGCCCTTCGGCGCAGCCGGCTCAAAGACCGGCACATACCCGCCCAGCGGAATCTGTATCTGCAGCGGCTCATCCTTGCCCTCGCCGGCAAAATACTCCGCCAGCCGCCGCCGCAGCTGCCGTGCATAAGTGCGAACGATATTGTCGTTAATCGAGCTGTAGCTCGGCGGCCGGTCAAAAACCAGCACCCCGATCCGATGCTCGGTGATATTCGTCTTCCGGTCCTCCAGCGTCTCCGCAACGATATAGAGAAGGAACTTCGCCAGCAGGCGCGAGCGTACAAAATGGCGGCTCGCCACCACCCGTTGCGCGGTCAGCCAGCGAGGATCATCGGAAAACCGTTCCGGCCATCCCTCTCCGGGATGGTCAGCCTTGTGGTCCAGATCCAGAGCAGCCGAATACCCCATCACAGAATCTCTCCAGCAGAGCCGGGAAAAACCAATTCATTTTAAGTCAGCTCTCAGCCAGCATACGAGCCCCAGGTAAACAGCCCGTGAACGCATCGCGGATGAAGCAGAATCGCAGCCATTCATAAAAAATTTAACAACTGAGCAACTATAAACTTATGAATTACTTACCGCAACTACTCACGTGTGAATCCACCTCGTGCATCCGCAAGTAAACACTTGCGCACCCATCCATAAGGGCACACGATGAGGGGCGTGACCATCCCGTGTGCCTGTCAAAAGAAGACCACGAAGCGCTTTTCGCGCCGCATGGATTTCCATGCGGGCTTTCGGCACAACGGGAATCCGAGCTTCGGGAATCACCCAGGCACACATTGACGCAACCCCACCATCGACTTCCCCGCACCATCTGCCACGTACTTTCAGGAGGTCCTATGAAGATCCAGCATTCCGTCCACGCGGCGATGCAGCTTTGCCTCAGTCTGGCGTTTTTTGCGTTCCTGGCGCTCGCCGCGCCGCTGTCTGCGCAGATTGACACCGGAGGCATCACCGGAACAGTTCACGACCCCAGCGGCGCCGTCATCGCCGGCGCCACCATCACCCTCACCAACGACGCCACCGGCGTCAGCCTCACCACCCGATCCACCGCAACCGGAACCTATTCTTTTACCGGCGTGCTCCCCGGAACCTACGCCATCAAGGCGGAAGCCTCCGGCTTTGAGGCTTACGTCGTCCATCCGGTCGCCGTGCACGTGCAGCAGGTGCAGACCATCGACTTTCCTCTCGCCGCCGGCAGCGTGCAGCAGACGGTGACCGTTACCGCCGCCACTCCGCTGCTCCAGGCGGAAAGCGCCGCGCTCGGCCAGACCGTCACCACGCAAGCCGTCAATGATCTCCCGCTCGCCACGCGCGACTGGGGCTCGCTCGCGCAGCTCTCCGCCGGCGTCGCCACGGCCCCGGCCGGCAATCCCTCGGCCGATTCCGGCAGCACCCAGAGCGCCTACTTTTCCGTCAATGGCATCAACACCTGGCAGAATGACTTCCGCCTCGACGGCATCAACGACAACATCGAAATGTACGGCGGCAGCTACACCCTCACCAACGCCGCCATCGTTCCGCCGCCGGACGCCGTCGAGGAATTCAAGGTGCAAACCGGCGATTTCAATGCCGAGTTCGGCCACTCCACCGGCGGCGTCGTCAACGCCGCCATCAAATCCGGCACCAACGGCTTCCACGGTGACGCCTGGGAGTATCTCCGCAACGACGCCTTCAACGCCAACTACTTCTTCAACCGGACCTGTACTTCCGCCGGCGACTGCACCAGCGGAGCCATCCCCGAGTACCGCCAGAACCTCTTCGGCGTCACCGTCGGCGGCCCGATCGTGAAGGACAAGCTCTTCTTCTTCGGCGACTACCAGGGCGGCCGATACATCTTGCCGGTGCCCGCCACCAGCACCGTGCCCACTGAGAACATGGTCAACAGCGGCTTCACCAATCTTCAGGACAACATCACCTACAACAGCGGCACCGGCACCGACGCCATCGGCCGAACCTTCCCCCACGGCGCCATCCTCGATCCCGCAACCACGCGTGAAATCCCCGCCGACGGCGTTGACCCCGTCACCGGCCTCAGCGGCACACCCGGCAGTTACGTCCGCGATCCCTTCTATGGCTGCTCCGCCGGCGGCGGTTGCCAGAGCTTTGCCGGCAACACCACCACCAACTTCACCGGCTCAGCCCAGGAGGCGCTGCTCAACATCCTGCCCACCTCGCGCCTCGATTCCAACGCCGTCAAGCTGCTCGGCGTCTATCCTGCGCCCACCTCCGCCGGCCTTGCCAACAACTTCCTTTACGTTCCCAAGGAAGACCACACCACCAACACCTACGACATCCGCATCGACGACGTCATCAATGACAAAAACATGCTCTTCGGCGTCTTCGATCGCAGCTACTACTCAACCGTAGTCCCATCCAGCCTGCCCGGCGTCGCCGTCGGTGAAACCGGCGGCCGCAACGATACCCTCCCCGCCTACGCCTGGGCCGTCGGCTACACGCGCATTATCACGCCCACGCTCACCAATGACATGCACGTCGGCATGGTGCACAGCGACAAGCTCCAGCAGTCCTTCTACGGCGACACCTTCGGCATCCCCGCGCAGTACGGCATCCAGGGCATCCAGCAGGTTGCCAACAACGGCGGCCTCCCACCCATCACCATCAACGGCCTCACGCACCTCGGCGTCGGCAACTACACGCCCACGCTGCAATACGTCTGGAGCCTCGAATGGGTGGACGGCCTCACCAAAATCTATCGCAGCCATGCCTTCAAAATGGGCATCCAGATTGACGATATCCAGGGCAACATCTCGCAGCCTCCGCAGGGCCGCGGCGACTTCAACTTCAACGGCCAATACACCGACATCCCCAACAAAAACGCCAGCTTCAACGGCATCGGCGACCTGCTCGTTACGCCCATGCCCTCAACCGTGGGCGGCGTCGATTACGTCGGCGGCATGAGCAGCTTCTCCGGCTCCAACATCGCCGCCACCGACGACAACCGCTGGTACTGGGGCGCCTACTTCCAGGATGACTGGAAGATCACTCCCAATCTCACCGCCAACCTCGGCCTGCGCTGGGATTACTTCACTCCCTACGCGGAAACCCGCGGCTATCAGGCCAACTTCATCCCGACAGGCGGCAACGGCACCCCCGGCATCTACTACATGTCGAAGCAAGGCTGCGCCGTAGCCCGCTCCAACTCCTTCAATGCGCTCCTTACCAGCAGCAACATCACGCTGGACTGCATCAACTCGCTCGCCCTCGGCAACGCGCAGAAGGCCAACTTCGCCCCGCGCATCGGCTTTGCCTATCGCATCACGCCCCGCCTCGTCGCCCGTGGCGGCTACGGCATTGCCTACGGCGCGCTCGGCAACCTCGGCTACGGCGGCACGCTCGGCACCAACTATCCCTTCGTCTACACAGCGTCCTTCAACAGCCCCGACTCGCAGCACCCGCTGCTGCTTTCGAATGGCGACCCCGCCACCATGGAAGAAGCCTTCACCACCGTCGACTTCCAGAGCCCGACATCCAACAGTGGAGCGGGATTGGACCTCTACGGCCGCCAGTACAACTTCCAGACACCGTACGTCCAAGTCCAGAACCTCACCCTTCAGGATCAATTCACCACCCACGACGCCATCTCTGTCGGTTACGTCGGCACCGAAGGCCGTCACCTTGACAATCTCGGCTACAACAACGGCAACACCCAGATTCTCCCCGTCAGCGCGAACCCGCAAAACTACATCCCCTATCCGAGCTTTGCGCGTAACGCCACCTACGAAACCACCAACGCCACCAGCAGCTACAACTCCTTCCAGACCACCTACGAGCACCAGATGAGCTCCGGCCTTTACATGCTCGCCAACTGGACCTGGAGCAAGTGCCTGAGCGATCAGCACACCGAGGCCTCGCAGAACCAGCAGTACCGCGCACAGTGGCTCCCCGGTTTCGGCATCGCGAAGGACTACGCCCTCTGCGATACCGACGCAACGCACATCGTGCACGTAGCCGGCACGTATAACCTGCCTTTTGGCCGCGGCCGTGCCTTCATGAACAATGCCAACAAAGCCACCGATCTGATCCTCGGCGGCTGGGTCGTGAACGGCATTTACAGCTACCAGAGCGGCCAGCCCACCACCGTCACCTGCCCTGTCTCCACCTCGGAGTTCGGCTGCTTTGCCAACCTCGTCCCCGGCCAGGGCCTCTACTCCGGCCCGCACAACTACACCGAATGGCTCAACCCGGCAGCCTTTGCGCAGCCCCCGCAAGCCACAGCCGTCGGCCAGGCCGATTACTCGCCTCTAGGCGGAGGCGGCCAGCAGGTACGCGGCCCCGACTTCGCCAACCTCGACTCGTCCATCCTGAAGGACTTCCACATCTCCGAATCGCTTCGTCTCCAGTTCCGCGCCGAAGCCTTCAACACCACCAACACGCCGCCCTTCGGACAGCCCGGCAACCTGTCGAACTTCGAAAACGTCAAAGCCGGCTTCGCCACCATCACCAGCACCAAAAACAGCAACGAGAACCAGGGAGCCCGCACCCTGCAGTTCGCGCTGAAGCTCTTCTACTAACAGCGATGGAAGTGCGATAAGCACTTTCATCGCAGGGCCCAATCCAAACGCAATACTTCAATTCCTCCTGCGCCGCGCACCGTCGCCGTGCAGGAGGAATTTTCTTGCCGTCGCCGCCGCTCTCCGGCGCGGAAGATACTATTCACAGTTCGCAAGCCACTGATATTTTCGGAGCACACATGAAACGGCTGGCGCATTTTGCTTCTCTGCTGCTTCTTTTCTCGGGAATTCTTCCGGCAATCGCGCAAACATCCGCGTCCAGCCATCCCGATCTCGTGCTGAACGGCGACGTGCGCGGCTCTCAGAACCACACCTACGTCGAAGTGCCCTTTCAAGTCCCGCCAGGGCTGGAGCGCGTAACTATCACCTACGCCTACACGGGCAGGGAACAGCGCACCGCGCTCGATCTCGGCCTGCTCGATCCCGTGAAACTCCGCTGCTGGAGCGGCGGAAACAAATCGATGCTCACCGTGGCAACCTCCGACGCAACGCCATCCTGTCTGCCCGGCAGCATCCCCGCCGGCACGTGGAAGGTTCTCCTCGGCGTGCCCAACATCCGCCCGCAAGTCACCTCGCATTACACCATCCAGGTCTTCTTCACGCGCACCGGCCTCGTCGCCGACGAGCCTGCAATCTTGCGCGAGCCTTTACGCAACGGTCCTGCCTGGTATCGCGGCGATCTCCACATGCACACCGGCCACAGCGACGGCCAATGTCCCAGCCAGACCGGAAAAATGGTTCCGTGTCCGGTCTTCGTCACCGTCGAAGCAGCCGTGCGCCGCGGCCTCGATTTCATCGCCATCACCGATCACAACGCCACATCGCAATACGACGCCATGCGCGAGCTGCAACCCTACTTCGACAAGCTCCTGCTCATCCCCGGCCGCGAGATCACAACCTTTTACGGGCACATGAATCTCCTCGGCACCACGCAGTTTTTCGATTTTCGCCTCGGCAGCAGCCACGTACCAACGGTCAACGATCTCCTGCGCAGTGCCCGCGCTACAGGCGCACTGCTTTCCATCAACCATCCCGATCTGCCATCCGGAGAAATCTGCTTCGGCTGCGGCTGGACACCGCCCACTCCCGTAGACATGAAACTTGTCAATGCCATTGAAGTCGTGAATGGCGGCGGCGATAATCCGGCTCAATACGCCGTCTCTTACTGGGAGCGCCAGCTCAATCAGGGCTTTCGCCTCACTGCCGTCGGCGGCAGCGATAATCATCGCCCGATGACTCCGTTCGACCGGCCGGCATCGGTCGGCACGCCCACAACCGTGGTCTATGCTGCGAATCTCTCCACGCCGGCCATCCTCGCCGGCATCCGTGCCGGCCACGTTTATGTGGATGTCGCCGGAACGACCAATCGCACGCTCGAATTCACCGCTGCCATCGGCGCAGACGTCGCGCACATGGGCGATGAGCTTTCCGCTCCAACCGGCACACAAATCGCACTCGCCGCCAAAGCCTCCGCCATTCCAGCCGGAAGCAAAATTGAAATCCTCGAAGACGGCAGACCGATGAGCACGGAGAGCAGGGAAGACAACGCAACCGCTCAAAATGCCGAAGCCGCTCAAAGCCAATGGACCAGCGACGGCCACCGCCACTGGTTCCGTGTCAACGTCACCGGCCCTGAAGGAAAGCTCCTGCTGCTCGGCAACCCGATCTACCTCAACTGGACCAGCCCGCAAGTGAGCGCGGAGAAGTCGGGTACAAAGTAGCGCTCAACCCCGGTAGTGTTTGAATGATAAGTCCAGAGAGGTTCTCCTAAAAAGAGGAACGCGCCGAGCGCGAGGGGAGGAGAACAGATGGACGGAATGCACTACGTGGGATTAGACGTGCATAAGAAGACGATCAGCTTTTGCACCCGTGAGGCCGACGGCCGGATTGTTCACGAAGGAGTGATTCTGGCAAACAAGTTGGCTGTGA
>JASHPD010000237.1 GCA_030038315.1 Acidobacteriaceae bacterium | reverse complement strand
AGCACAAGCCGCGCCACGCACAGCCCCAGAGCCCAGGCCAGCGCCGCAGCGCGCCGGCATCTGCGTACAAGCTGTCTCATAAATCCCCCGTTGCCGGAAACGCCGCATGTGAGACCCGCATCAAAGCGGGTCTCAAAGGGTTCGTCGAAGCACGGAAGTTAATTATGAGACAGCTCCAAAGCTCACTGCGCCAGCGGAGCCAGAAAGCGGTTGCGCGCCGCCGAGGAGAGCATCTGGAGATCGAGCAGCGTAAGAAAGTCGATCGTGCCAAAAGCGCGGTCCCACGCCGGCGGCGCGGCAATCCGCGCCCCGATCGCAAGATAGGTCCTCAGTAGCCTGGGCGCCTCCCCTTGCGTCAGCTCGCTCGCTTCCTCAGCGGAAGGCTGCGTCTGCGCGCATCCCTCCGGCTCGGCGGGGCAGGCGTAAGCAGCCGTCGGATGCGTGGCAAACTCCGGGCTCACCCGGTAGTGCTCAAGCCGGCGATACATCCGCCAGCCCTCCGCCGGGTCTTTCGAGTTCAACGACGAGCAGCCGACCAGGTAACGCAGCCCCATGTCGCCAGCATACTGGGCAATTCCCCGCCACAGCAGCGTCAGCACCTCCGGCGTGCGGTGCGCGCGGTCAATCGAAGCGCGCCCCAGCTCCAGAATCCCTGCCCGCAGCGGCTCATATGGCGCAAAGTTAAACTCCTGCTCGGAGTAGTAGCCCAGATTCCGCTCGGCCGTCACGCCTGACTGCATCCGGTACGTCCCCACAATCCGCCGCGCCAAATTTTCTTCCGCCTTGTCCTCGACAACCAGGTGCTCGCAGAAGAGATCGAAGCGGTCGGTATCGAGGCCGGTCTCATACGAGCTTTCCAACCCCTCGCCCAGCTCAATGTTGAAGACTCGGAACCGCAGCCGGCAAACCGCCTCGCGGTCTTCGAGCGTTTCCGCCAGCCGCAGCCGATACCGTCCAACCTCCGCGCGCACACGCGCACGCGGCGAGACAGACGGAAGCAAAGGAGCCTGTGCGGAAAAAGAAAACTCGACGTGTGGAATCGAGCGAGCTGCCGGATCGATCGCGGGCTTTTCGGCTAAGTGCGGATTCACGCCCACAGTATCCGCTCCGCGATATGAGAAGAGGATGAATTCGGCGCAAACGCGGCGCAAATTTTTGTTGCCCTGTAATCCCGCGGCAATAGAAGCGCTCCACTCAGCGCCATTTCAAGGTAGTGGGTCAGTTTGAATCTGTTTTGAAAGGGCACGGCTTCAGCCGTGCCGCAAGCCATAGAAAAGAAACTCCGGGGCTTTAGCCCCTGAGGGATGCTTTTCAAATTGACCCACTACCCATTTCAGGGAAATATGCACCTGTTCATCGCAGTATCCCCGCTGACCTGCTAACCAGCTATCGCGCAAAGCGCGGCTAACTCGCTAAAACGAACCCCATCTCTTGACCCATCCCTGCAAACCACGCCTTCAGTTCGCATAAATCCTCACGTAATCCACCAGCATCTCGCCCGGAAAGACCGTCGTCGCATCCGGCGCGCCCGGCCAATCCCCGCCCACCGCCAGGTTCAGGATCACAAACTGCGGACCCGCATCGAACGGCCACGCCCCTTGAAAATTCGCCGGAGTAAACGTGGCATAAACGTTCGACGGCGAGTCCACGTAATACTGCACCTTGCCCGGGCTCCAGATCATGCCGTAGGTGTGCCACTCCGCCGCCGAAAACCCGGCCGGATGGTACTTCTCCGTCCCATTCACCTCGGCCTTACCGCTCGTCCCTCCATGCACAGAACCCGCAAACCAGTCATACCCCGGAGCCTTGCCGCCCACATAAAACGGCGAATCGCTGCCATTGATATGCTCCATCACATCCAGCTCGCCGCAAGCCGGCCAACTCACCTGCGCAATGTTGTTGCCCAGCAGCCAGAACGCCGGCCACATCCCCTTGGACTCCGGCAGCTTCATCCGCGACTCAATGCGCCCATAAAGAAAGCTGAACCGCCGCGCCGACTTCAACCGCGCCGAAGTGTAAACTCCCTTCGCCGGATTCCGCGCCACCACGTGCAGGTACCCATCCTCGCCCACATACGCATTCGGGCTTCCCGGATCGCAATCATCTTTCCTCGATCCCCACGCACAATACGTCTCCAGCTCATGGTTCCCGCAGCAGTTCGTGCCCACGTCATAAGTCCACGTCCCCGGATCAGGCTCGCCAAACACCGTCCCATCCACTCTGTCGAACTCATCGCTCCACACCAGCGTGCCGGAAGCAATGTTCGGTGCAAACGTCTGCGTAGTCACACTGCTCGGCGCGTATCCATAAACACGTGCAAACGCCTTCACCGTCAGATTCGAGGCCACCAGAAACGGCGCCTCATACACCATCGAAGAACTGCTCGGCGCGCTCCCATCCAGCGTGTAATAAATCTTCGCGCCCGGCGTCTTCGTAGCCAGGCTCACAATCACTGCACCATTCTGCGCAGCCTTTGCGGTCACAATCACCGGCGTTGTCGCCAACTGTCCCGCTACAGGCGCAGTTAACACACTCATCCCCAAAATTCCGCCCAACACTACACTCATCATCCGCACAAAAACCCGCATGAATACCCCCGCGCACAGACCGCGCTCACCACAACAAATTTTGTCGTCTTTCATAGAACCATCACATCGGCGTAAGCGTCAACGCCACAGTCGTAATCAGCCAACCAGCCCGCCTGCCATATCGCGCTCGGCCTGCACAATGCTCTCCGGCTTGCCCAGATCACGCCAATAAGCACCATCCGCGCGATAAGCCGCGATCCTCTCGCCCGCTCTCGCCAGACGCAGATTCGCAGGAATGATCGAAAAGCCTCCATCCTCGCTCAGCAAATCAAAAATGCGCGGCGAAATCACATGAATCCCCGCAAAAGCCAGCTCTTCCGCGCGCGCAACCTCACGAGCCATCTCCCGCGAGCCATCTTTCAGCACGCGCCCGCAGAGCAATCCCGCCTCATCGAACAACAACGGCCGCGAAGTCTGCCGCCTCTGCACAGCAAGCGTAGCCAGCGCGTCATTCTCCACGTGGAACCGCATCATCGCAGCAAGATCGATTCCGCTCAGCACATCCACATTGTGCAGAAAAAAAGGCTCATCCGAATCCGCAAAGAACCACGCAGCCTGCTTCAATCCGCCGCCCGTATCGAGCAAAACATCTTCGTGCGAAATTTCCACGCGCATCCCAAAGTTGTCATTCGCAGCCAGATAGCTCTCCACCATCTCCGCATAGGGATGCGTATTGACAATGACTTCACTGACGCCAAACCCGCGCAGCCGCTCCAGCGTAATTTCGAGCAGCGTCCTTCGCCCAAGCTCCACCAGCGCCTTAGGCCGATCGTCGGTCAGCGGCCGCAGGCGCGTACCCAGCCCCGCCGCCAGCGCCATCGCTCTCATCGTCCCATTTTCTCCAGCTCCACATGCTTCAGCACCACGCGCACGCCACCTACAGAGCGCAGATGCTTCGCCAACTGTTCCGCCAGAAAGACCGACCGATGCTGACCGCCCGTGCATCCAAACGAAACCATCAGGCTCGAAAATCCGCGATCGAGATAATTCGCCACGCTCGCATCCACCAGCGCCGCCGCATTGGCAAAAAACTGGTGTACCGGCTCCTTGCTGTCCAGGTACTCAATCACCGGCTCATCTTTCCCCGTCAGCTTTTTATAGCGCTCTTCGCGCCCCGGATTCGGCAGGCTGCGCGCATCGAAAATAAACCCGCCGCCGTTCCCCGACTCATCCGCCGGCGCCTGCCGATGAAAGCTGAAGCTGAAAACATGCACCGTCAGCCCATGCGCCGCCTCGCCAATCCCGCGCAGCTTTTCCGATTCCGACATCGAAGCCAGCGCATCGAGCAGTGCCGGCAGCGCAATCGGCAGCCTCACATTCGCGGCGAGCCATTCCAGATTCTTCAGCGCATAAGGAACGCTCTGCAGAAAATGCGGCTTGCGCTCATAAAACCCGCGAAACCCATACGCCCCCAGCGCCTGCAAAATGCGCACATACACATACGCGTAGTAGTGCTGCAGGAACTCCTCGCGGTTCAAATCAATATGCCCGGCCAGGCAATCGAGGTAATAATCCAGCAGCTTCTGACGCACGTCAGGCGGCAAATCCGCCTTGCCGTCAAAGAGCAGCGAAGCAATGTCATACTGCAACGCGCCCTTGCGCCCGCCCTGGTAGTCGAGGAAGTAAGGCTTGCCATCGCGCAGCATGATGTTGCGCGACTGAAAATCGCGGTAAAGAAAATAATCGTGATCCGCCGTCAGCAGAAACCGCGTCAGCCGCCCGAAGTCATCCTCCAGCGCCTGCTCATTGAACGGAATCCCCGCCAGCCGCAGAAAGTAGTACTTGAAATAATTCAGGTCCCAGTTAATCGACTGCCGATCGAAGCTCCCGCGCGGATAGCAAACCTTGTAATTCAAATCGCGCCCCGCGTCGATCTGAAACCGCGGCAGCTCCGCAATCGCCTTTTTGTAAGCATCCACGGCCTCGACGCCGAGCACATCCCCCTTGCGATGCTCACTCAAAAACTCAAAGAGAGTAGTGTCGCCCAAGTCTTCTTCGAGATAAGCTCCCTTGCTCAAATCCTCCGCATAAATCTCCGGCACCGGCAACCCATGCCGCCAGAAATTTTTCGAGAACTCCAGAAACGCAAGGTTCTCCTCACGCACCGCGTGCAGAATGCCCACGGCAGTCGTCGCGCCCGCGGCCAGCCGCACAATCACGCGGCCCGATCCGCCGAGCTGTCCCTGCAGCGGCCGAACCTGCTCCGGCTGCCTATGAAAATGCCGTTCAAATAACCGTTTCAATACATCCATGCTTGCTTTTTCCGGGGGAGAAATCGAATTCTGCTTTCCCATGAAGATATCGACCGCACCAATCGCGGCGCAAGGGACTGTCTTGGTTCAACCGCGGAAATTCGCCGCTCGGAATCCCATTGACACACCTCAGCATCTAAATCGATACCCACCGCAACCCCTTCGCTATGATGGAGAGTTAAGCGTAATTCCCCACTCCCGGCAGCCCAGCGGGACCGCGCAAAGCAGTTATCGAGACCGAACTATACAAAATATGAAGCCCACTTCCCAGAACCCGCTGCTCGATCTTCTCCAGAACCGCATCGCCATCCTCGACGGCGCGATGGGCACCACCATCCGCACCTACGGCATGGCCGAAGCCGACATCCGCGGCGAGCGCTTCCGCGACGCAAAGAAGGATATCCTCAACAACGGCGACCTCTTCTCGCTCACGCAGCCCGAGATGATCGGCGACATCCATCGTCGCTTCCTCGAAGCCGGCGCCGACATCATCGAGACCAACACCTTCGGCGCGACGAGCATCGCGCAAAGCGAGTTCTTCGTAGACGATCCCCGCGAGCACGGCGGCCGCAAAGACCCCGCGTTCTACCAGAAGATCATCGAAGACAAATTCCTCAACGATCTCGCCTGGGAGATCAACGAGCAATCCGCGCGCCAGTGCCGCGCCTGGGCCGACCGCATCGCCAACGAAACCGGCCGTCCGCGCTTCGTAGCCGGCTCCATCGGCCCGCTCACCGTCTCGCTCTCGAACTCGCCCGACGCCGACGACCCCGGCTTCCGCGTAGTCACCTTCGATCAAGTCAAAGACGCTTACAAGCATCAAATCCGCGCTTTAATCGCAGGCGGCGTAGACACGCTCCTCGTCGAAACCATCTTCGACTCGCTCAACGCCAAAGCCGCGCTCGTCGCCATCCGCGAAGCCTTCGACCACGACGGCCTGACTGGGACAGCGCGGGAGCTCCCCGTCCAGATCTCCGCCGCCGTAGGCCGCGGCGGCGAAACGATGATTTCCGCGCAAACCGTCGAGGCTCTCTGGAACTCCGTCGAGCACATCAAGCCGCTCTCCGTCGGACTCAACTGCTCCCTCGGCCCGGACCTGATGTACCCATTTCTCGCCGAGTTATCGCAGAAAGCAACATCGGCCATCTCCGCGTATCCCAACGCCGGCCTGCCCAACCCACTCTCGCCAACCGGCTTCGATCTCGGCCCGCCCGACATGGGCAAGTACCTCGGCAACTTCGCGCAAGGCGGCCTTATCAACATCGCCGGCGGCTGCTGCGGCAACACGCCCGAGCACATCGCCGCGATTGCGAAAGCTCTCGAGAACCTTCCCCCGCGCCCGCTACCCGCGCCGCCCGCGGAAGAAAAACCCGCACGCGAGACCATCGAAGTCGCAACGCAAGTATTCAAACCGCTACGCTTGTCCGGCTCACAGCCTTTCACCCAGCAGCGCGGCACCTACATCATGATCGGCGAGCGCACCAACGTCGCCGGCTCGCCCAAATTCGCCAAGCTCGTCAAGGAAGGCAAATACGAAGAAGCCGTCAGCGTAGCCCGCCAACAAGTCGAAAACGGCGCCAACGTCCTCGACATCTGCATGGACGAAGGCATGATCGACGGCGTCTCCGCCATGTCGCGCTATTTGCAGCTTCTCGCCAGCGAGCCCGAAGTCGCCAAAGTCCCCTTCATGATCGACTCGTCGAAATGGGAGGTCATCGAAGCCGGCCTGCGCTTCCTGCAAGGCAAAGGCATCGTCAACTCCATCTCGCTCAAGGAAGGCGAAGAGAAATTCCGCCATCACGCCGCAACAATCCGTAAATTCGGCGCAGCCGCAGTCGTCATGGCCTTCGACGAGCAAGGCCAGGCCGCAACCTACGAAGACAAAATCCGCATCTGCCAGCGCGCCTACAATATCCTCGTCCAAGAAGTCGGCTTCCCGCCCGAAGACGTTATCTTCGACCCCAACATCCTCACCGTCGCCACTGGCATCGAGGAGCACAACAACTACGCGCTCGATTTCATCAACGCCACGCGCTGGATCAAGCAGAACCTGCCCCACGCGAAGGTGAGCGGCGGCGTCTCCAACATCTCCTTCAGCTTCCGCGGCAACAACAAAGTCCGCGAAGCCATGCACTCGGCATTCCTGTATCACGCCATCGCCGCCGGCATGGACATGGGCATCGTCAACGCCGGAATGTTAGAAGTCTACGAAGAGATCGAACCCGAGCTGAAAGAGCTCGTCGAAGACGTTCTCCTCAATCGCCGTCCCGACGCGATCGAACGCCTCGTAGACTTCGGCGAAAAGCTCAAAGCCGCCGGCGCTGGCGAATCCGCAGCCGCGGAAAAGAAAACCGAAGAATGGCGCAACGGCACAGTCGAAGAGCGCCTGGCCCACGCGCTGGTCAAAGGCATCGACACCTACATCGACCAGGACACCGAAGAAGCTCGCGCCAAGTTCGGCCGTCCGCTCGCCGTCATTGAAGGCCCGCTGATGGACGGCATGGGCATCGTTGGCGATCTCTTCGGCGCCGGCAAAATGTTCCTGCCGCAGGTCGTCAAATCCGCCCGCGTGATGAAAAAATCCGTCGCGTATCTGACGCCCTTCATGGAAGCCGAAAAAGCCTCGCTCGCCGCAGCAGGCCACGAAATCAAATCGCAAGGCAAAATCGTCCTCGCCACCGTCAAAGGTGACGTCCACGACATCGGCAAAAATATTGTCGGCGTAGTCCTCGCCTGCAACAACTACGAAGTCATCGACATGGGCGTCATGGTCCCGGCCGAAAAAATCCTCGAGCGCGCCAGGGAAATCCGCGCCGACATCATCGGCCTCAGCGGCCTCATCACACCTTCGCTCGATGAAATGGTCCATGTCGCCCGCGAGATGGAGCGCACCGGCTTCAAAGTTCCTCTGCTCATCGGCGGCGCAACCACCAGCCGCGCCCACACCGCCGTAAAAATCGCGCCGCATTACAGCGAGCCCGTCGTCCACGTTCTCGACGCCAGCCGCGCCGTCCCCGTCGCTACCAGCCTGCTCAGTGAAGAAAGCCGCAACGAGTTCATCATCAAACATCGCGCCGACTACGACGCTCTGCGCAAAGCGCACGCCGCTCCCAAGCTCAATCTCTTCTCCATCGAAACCGCGCGCCAGCGCCGCATCCCCATCGAGTGGCGCGCGGAAGACATCCCGCAGCCCGAGTTCACCGGCGTCCGCGTCCTCGACGACTTCCCTCTCGCCACGCTGCGCGAATACATCGACTGGACCCCGTTCTTCCACGCATGGGAGCTGAAAGGCTCCTATCCGCGCATCCTCGACGACCCCGCGCAGGGCGAGCAAGCCCGCCAGATATTCAAGGAAGCCAACGCGCTCCTCGACAAAATCATCGCGGAAAAGCTCATCACCGCCCGCGCCGTCTACGGCTTCTTCCCGGCCAACGCCATCGGCGACGACGTAACGCTTTATACCGACGCATCACGCAAAGAAGTCCTCACGCAATTCCACTTCCTGCGCCAGCAGGTCGATCACGGCGGCAATGACGCTTGCAAATCGCTCGTCGATTTCATCGCGCCAAAAGAAACCGGCCTGCCCGATCACATCGGCGGCTTCGCCGTCACCAGCGGCATCGGCCTCAAAGAGCTCGTGCTGAGCTTCAAAGCCGCCCACGACGATTACAACGCCATCATGGCCGAAGCCGTAGCCGACCGCCTCGCCGAAGCCTTCGCCGAGTGCCTCCACAAGCGCGTCCGCGACGAATGGGGCTACGGCCGCAGTGAAACCCTCGCGCCGGAAGACCTCATTCGCGAAAAATATCGCGGCATCCGTCCCGCCGCAGGCTATCCCGCCAGCCCCGACCACACCGAAAAAGGTATTCTCTGGAATCTGCTCGACGTGAAGGCCAACACGGGAATCGAGATCACCGAGTCCTACGCCATGTGGCCCGGCTCCAGCGTCAGCGGCCTCTACTTCGCACACCCCGAGTCGCGCTACTTCAGCGTCAACAAAATCGGCCGCGACCAAGTCGAAGACTATGCCGTGCGCAAAGGCATGACGATAGCCGAAGTCGAGCGCTGGCTAGGCCCCAACCTCAACTACGATCCCTCGTAACCCGGCCCGCAGCCAGCTTAGCTTATGGTATAACTGTTATACATGCGATTCGATTTCGATCCCCGCAGAGCAAGCGGTTGAAGCAGAATCGCAGCATTGGTTTTGAAGAAGCGCAGGAGATATTCTCCCATCCGTACTACCTCGACAGACGTTCCGATCTGCCCGAGCAGTATAGGGCCATCGGGTGGGTTGAAAATCGCCTCTACTCGCTCATCTATGAAGTACGCGAAGACGGCGAAGGTGAGTATTACCACTTCGTCACGCTCTGGAAATCCACTCGGGAAGAGGAAATACTCTATGCCGAAAACAAATAAAGCCCGCAAATCAATCTCTGCCGACAAGATCGCCGAAATGGCGGACCGCGGCGAAAGCATCTCAAAGTTTTTCACCAATAAGGGTAAGATGATGCCCGCGATTCAGCGTGTGAATGTGGACTTTACGGAACCAATGCTGAAAGAACTGGATGCGGAAGCACGCGAATTGAACATCAGTCGTCAAGCTGTCATCAAAACCATGCTTCGCCATGCGCTCGATCAACAGCGGCTGGCAAGAAGCGCGCGATAACCTCTTACTTCGCCGTCAGCGCCGCCACCGGCACCAGCATATCTTCCTTGCGCATGACAAGATTGGTCGCATTCAACGTAGCCAGCTCGAACCCATGCCCATGCGTAATCGCATCGGTCGGGCAAGCCTCCACGCAATAGCCGCAGAAGATGCACCGGTTGTAGTCAATGTTGTAAACCTTCGCGTAGCGCTCTGAGGAAGAGATCCGCTTCTCGGCCGTATTCTCGTCGGCTTCGATATAAATGCAGTTTGCAGGACAAGCCGCCGCGCACAAAAAGCACGCCACGCACTTCTCCAGCCCATTCTCATCGCGCTGCAGCACATGCGCTCCGCGAAAACGCTGCTCAAACTTCGCCCCGCGCAGCGGCCCCGGCCCGTCAGGATAATTCTCCACCTGCGTTGGCTGGAACATTTCCCCCAGGGTAATGCTCATTCCTTTGGCTATGGCTGCAACATTGCGCGCGATCGACATAAGCCCAGTATACGATGAAAGCCGAGAGGTTCTCCAGATGCCGAACCGCACGCAAACAGTCGCTCAAAAAATCGCCATCCTCGCCATCTTCGCCGCAGCCGCAGCCCTGCCGTCGCAATCGCAAACCCCATCCGCGCAGCCCATGCAGGAGATGGGCTCCATGCAGCACCATTCGCACCCGCTCATCCCGGCCAACCTGCTAAAAATCACCGCCGGCGCGCAGTCGGCCACATTCACCCCGCAACAACTCGCCGCCCTGCCCCACACCGCCATCACCGTCTACAACGGCCACGCCAAAGTGAATCAAACCTACTCCGGCGTTCCGCTCATCGACCTGCTCACGCCGCTCGGCGTAACCGGCACACCGCGCGGCAAAGACTTCCGCTTCTATATCGAAGCCATCGGCTCCGACGGTTACATGGTCACCTACTCCATCGGCGAGATCACGCCCTTCATCCACGACGGCACGGTCATTGTCGCCGACACCCTCGACGGTAAGCCCATCACCGAATCCGGCCCATTCCAGCTCGTAGCCACCGGCGAAAAACATCCCGCCCGCTGGGTTCGCAATCTCGTAGCTATCCGCGTCCTCCCGGCCGAATAATTCAGGCCGAATAATTCTTCCGCGCAAAAAACGGGAGCCTGCCGCAATCCATCCCGCGGCAGGCTCCCGTTTTTTCTACGTTTCATGCTCTACTATCGGCGCTACTCCGGTTTCCGTTCTTCCGACTTGCGCTCCGGCGCAGCTTTGTGTTCTTCCGTCGTGCGAGCAGCCGGCCGCGCTTCTTCCGGACGCTTCTGCTCTTCCGTCCGCTGCTGTGGCTGCTCTTGCGGACGAGCCTCAGTCCGTTGAGCCTCGGGCCGTTGTTCCGGCCGATTCTCTTCCGGGCGAGCCGCAGGCCGCTGAGCCTCCGCCTCGCGCTGGTTCGCCGCCGGAGCCGGAACCCGCTCCTCAGGCCGCACCGCAGCATAACGCACCTCCGCCGGCGGGCGAACATTCCGGTCCGCAGGCACAGGATGCGCAGCCACCAGCGTCGCCGGCCGTCCATGATTCACATTGGCAAAATTATTGCGATTCGCCTGCGCCTGCACTTCCATCTGCCTCTGCGCAGCCATCGGCGGATTATGCTCTTCGTGCATCGCCACCAGCTCCGACGGCTGCGGCCTGTATTGCACACCGCCCGCGCCGCCGTTGTAGCTCACATTCGTAATCGTCACATTCCGGATGTTGTAGGAGTAAACATTCCGAATCACGCTCGTGTTGATGTTGTTCACCGTGCGGTTATACGCGAACTGGTTCCCCTGCCAATATCCGCCCTGGTAGCCGGAGCCCACATAGCCAAAGCCGTAGTTGATGCCGCCATAGTAGCCGATATGCCGGCCCCAATACCCCTGGTAGTAGGCATAGCGCCCGCCGGTGTAACCCCAATATCCCGGCGTCCACAGAGCGCCCGTGTAAGGCGCCATTGTCCACGCCCCCGGAACCCAGTAATAACCCGCCGACGCATAATTCCAGTAACCCGGTGTCCAGATATATCCCGCGCCCGGGCACGCCGGCTGCTGATAGGTCGGCAGCGCCGGCGGCGGAGCCTGCGCATACGTCTCCGCCTGCTCGCCGTAGCCGTTGTCGGCGTTGTACTGATCTTCGGGATACTGGCTCTCCACCGATCCCGCCGTCGGCGCCTGCACGGAAGCATCCGTGCTCGCAGGCGCCGGAGCCGTGCTGTTGGAAACCGGCACCGCATTCGCATTCGCCGGATCATCCGACGACTGGTCCGTAGCCGCGCTTTGATCCTGTGTCTGATCCTGCGAATTGGCGGCATTCGCGTTGTTTGCGTTCTGCTTGCTCTTGCACCCCACCACCACAAGCGCGAGAGTCATCGAAAATACAGCGAATAATGTAACTCTATTGAAAAATTTCATCGGAAACCTCTCCGTGCTTCGATGCCGTTTTCTCAGCGTCCGTTGTCCCGCTTCCGGACACGTGCAGCGTTTCCTCCAAAAGGCATACGTTCTCGAATTTTAGTTGCAAACCTTAATTGCGTTTGTGTCCCGCTCCCGGCGGAACCGACTGTCCCTGATTATTTGCCGGCGGCGTCGTCACCGGCTTCCATCCCGTCCGCACATGCGCATACGCCTGGCAAAACACAGCATCCTGTCCGCGCGCCAGCGTCGCATTCTCCTGCCGCGCATCGCAGATCCGCTGCTTCATCGCGTCTTCATCTTTCCCGCTCAACATCAGCACGCGATCCAGCCCCGTAAACGGGTCGCGGTCATAGCGATAGATATAGTCCTGCACCGGCTTTTTCCCGCCGTAGTCATACCGGCTCCACGTCGCCAGAAACTGTCCGCCATCCGCTGCCGGAAGCATCGCATAGAGCTGCGTCAGCGCCACGCCCTGCGGCACGGCGGAAGTCCACACCGGCGCAGCCTGCGCCCCGCGCATCCACCGCGCCGTAAACGCGTGCTGCTTCACGTCATAACGAAATGCCGTAAAGTAAGTCGTCGCCGCGCACTGCAGGCAGTCCTCAAACATCGCCGCCGGTTCCCGCGCCGCGCCCGGACTCAGTTGCATCGAATCCACCCAGCGCAGATTCACGCCCTTCAAAAGCGAAGTCAGCAGATGATTCGTCAGCGAAACGCTCCAGATATGAAATGTATCCGCATCCGGCGAAGCATCCGGCGCGCTGCGCTCCGTCGTCACCACCAGCGCCGCGTCATACTGCACGCCAATCTCCCGAATCGCCGTCCACTGCTCGCCGGCAAGCGCGTGCGTCACCCAAATCACAACGCTCTGATCCTTCGGCGAGTGAAAATCCACCCAATGAAAACTATCCGCCTGCGCCGATGCCGCCGCGCACACAGCCAGACCCAACACCGCCAACAATCGCAGCCATCTCCCGCGCATTATTCTCCTCAAGCCAGGAATTCCATCCCGAATTTCCATATCTCTCGACAGCTAGCCTGCTAACTTGCTATCGCGCAAAGCGCGGCTAACTCGCTAAAGAATTCCCTATTGCCATTCACCGCTTCGATTGTGCATTCCAATCTATCTCGCATCTTTCGGATAGAATTCTCCTCAAATCCCCAGCTTCGCCCACAGCGCATCCACGCGCGCCTTCGTCGCCGCATCCATCTCGATCATCGCCGGCCACGGCCTCTCAAATCCCTCAGCCTTCCACTTGCGCGTCGCATCGATCCCCATCTTCGATCCATAATTCGGCAGCCGTGAAGCATGATCGAGCGAATCCACCGGCCCCAGCATGAACTGAATATCGCGCTCCGGATCGATGTTGTTCGCCACGCGCAGCGTCACCTCGCCAATGTCCTGCACATCGCAATCTTCGTCCACAACGATGACGCACTTGGTAAACATCGCCTGCCCCAGCGACCAGATCGCATTCATCACCTTGCGCGCCTGCCCCGGATAGCTCTTCCGAATCGAAACGATCATCAAATTATGAAAGACGGCTTCCACGGGCAAATGGATATCCACAATCTCCGGAATCTGCATCTTCATTGCCGGCAGAAAGATGCGTTCCACAGCCTTGCCCATCCACGCATCTTCCATCGGCGGCTTGCCCACAATCGTCGCCGCATAGATCGGGTTCTTCCGATGCGTAATCGCCGTGAGATGAAAGACCGGATACTCATCCGTCATCGTGTAAAAGCCCGTGTGATCCCCAAACGGCCCTTCGCTGCGCAACTCACCAGGCTCAACGTAGCCTTCGAGCACGATCTCCGCATGAGCCGGCACTTCGAGATCGACCGTCTCGCACTTCACAATCTCAACCGGCTTGCCGCGCAGAAATCCCGCAATCAAAAACTCCTCAACCTCCGGCGGCGCAGGCACAATCGCAGAGAACGTCGTAGCCGGATCAGTCCCGATCGCAACCGCAACCTCCAAACGCGAGCCTTTCAAATTCCCCAGCGCCACCTGCGGCAATCCACCAATCGGCCCATCCGGAATCGTCACCGCGCCACCGGCAGACTCCGCCATCACCGCAACGCTCGCCGTCCGCGCATCGCCGTTCGCATTTGCCCGCGCAGCCGCGCGCAGCGCATTGCGATAATGCTCCGCCGCAACCTTCTGCCTCTGCCAGTGCATCCCAGCCGTCTGCCCGTCATACACCTGCATCCGGTACATCCCGATATTGCGCCTGCCCGTCTTCGGATCGCGCGTATGCACGCAAGGCAGCGTAATAAACCGCCCGCCATCGAGCGGCCAGCACTTCAAAACCGGAAACGCATTCAGATCGAAGCCCTCGCGCCCGTTGTTGTCTTTTCCAGTCAGGATCACTTCCTTGCAAGCCGCATCCTTCGCGCTCACCGTCTTCGGAAACGCACTCGCCAGCTCGCCCAGTTGCGGCAGCATCTTCAGCTTGTCGAAGAATCCCTCCGGAGCCTTCACATTCATCAGCCCGCTGATGCGCTCTG
>JASHPD010000236.1 GCA_030038315.1 Acidobacteriaceae bacterium | reverse complement strand
AACCGCGGGCAACGCCGCAGCGCTCTTTAAACCGTAGCGTAACAGGGATGCGTAGCCGCAGCGGGCGATCGCATTTCTAACCGCGCCTCGCACGCATTCATGGTTTCGAAGGATCGCCGGACCGGGAGCAGCGGCGGGAGCTAGCGGAAAAGTATCCGCCTTAACAAACCGTGCACGGGCGCCTCCAGCAATGCGTGCGGCTTGCCGCGCGCTGCTTGCCGGGAATCAGCGGCTCCACCCTGGCCCACAACGAATCCGATAGTGAAATTGCCACGGTCTTGATGGAATTGCTTTGAGGCGCGGTCAGGAGACATGCTGTGAGTTCAGGGCCATCCCCGTTAAATATGCCAATCCGCTCAACAGAAAAATTCGGCTGATGCTCGCGGTTCTTCATCGCACAACAAAGGAATGACAATTCACTGACCAACGCATGACACGTGTGCAGCCCTGACTCTTCTACGTTCATAGGCAGAAGAACAAAACGCCTATGTCTCAGCCTGCCACCTTCGCCGTTGTCGCAAATAGTATTTCGACTCGGCAGCCGCGCATGAGCATCGGATGCGTTCCCCTCTCTTGGAGGCTCTGTTTCGCAGCGGTATGGATACTGGCGCTTTCATCCTCTACGGCCGCTGTCTCCGCATACGGCCAAGTGACTCCTCCCCCAGCTTCGGCGCAGACCACAGTACAATCTCAGGCTGGCAACACCGATACTGGATCAGCGGCGACGTCTGCCGACAGTGAAGACTTGGAGAGCAGTAACGGCTCAACAGCTCTTGCGAATCAAACGCCCCAAACTTCGCTTTCTGCCGACCAGATCATCAACATCCTGCAAGAGAGCCCCGACCTTCTGGTCGAGCTGAAATCAGAGCTAGCGGATCGCCTGGAACAGCAAGGCGTGCAGATTGATCCGAATGACATCTCCGATGAGATGCTTTACAGCCAGATCTCCTCGAACGCCAACCTTCGTGCCAGTATTACAAGCGTTTTGCGTGCGCGCGGGTATGTATCCGAGGACGACCTTCAATCCATGGGATCGGGCGTCCCACAGGAAAACACTCCCAATCTTTTGCTCTCTGCGAGTTCTTCACTCTTGTGGGGCGGCGATGCTGCCGAGGCGGGATTTGCCGCAAGCGCCGGCGGTGGCGAGGGGTTGTCAGGCTTTGGCGGAAATAGCGATTCGGTGAATCCAGCTCAATCCATGCGCTTGGATCGCATCCCGCGGAATGCCGAGGAAAACCGCCGGAGCCAGGAGACGGCGAACGTATCGACCGACTTGCCGAAGGTTCTCCATCGCACTGCTCCTTACAATCTGCAGTCGATGCGCGATCTCTACGCGCAGATCCCCGCGGAAACCACCCGGCTAAAGCGCTTTGGATCGGATGTATTTATCAACCGCGATATTTCTGCGGTTGCAATCGGAATCTCGGGCCGGAACACTTCCCTTGATGTGCCGTTGGGACCGGACTATGTCATTGGCGCGGGGGATACGCTCACAATCAATCTATGGGGTGGAATTACTCAAAGCATTACTCGTACCGTCGGCCGTGACGGCAGCATCTTTCTTCCTGAAGCGGGATCGATCCAAGTTGCGGGCCTGCCTCTTGAGAAGGCCGAGAGCCTGATCGGCAGTGAACTGAAGCAGCAGTTCCGTAATGCGCAGGTTTCGGTCACCGTCTCCCGCCTGCGTTCGGTGCGCGTCTACGTAGTCGGCGACGTGCAGCAGCCGGGCGGGTACGATATCAGCGCACTTGCTACTCCCCTGAGTGCGCTTTACGCTGCCGGCGGTCCTACATCGGTTGGATCGCTGCGCACGCTGCTCCACTATCGTGGCACGCAACTGGTTGAAAAGGTCGACCTCTACGACTTCCTGCTTCATGGTATTCGGAACGGCAGCGCGCTCTTTGAGAGCGGGGATACGCTGCTTGTGCCGCCCGCAGGCCCGCAGGTCGCAATATTTGGCGCAATCAAGCGTCCGGCGATCTATGAGCTCAAAGCCGGGAAGACAACACTCACTTCGGTCATCGAGGATGCCGGTGGACTCACCGCCGCGGCTTCGCTCAGCCACATCCGGATCGAACGGATTGACGCCCACCATCAGCGTGTGACGGTAACTCTTCCCGATCGCGACACGCAAGGCCCGCAGGCCGCTGGAGATGCAATCGATAATTTCCAGGTTGAAGACGGAGACCGGATTCGCATCGAGCCGATCCTGCCCTATAGCCAGCGGGCAATCTATCTGGCAGGCCATGTGGTGCGTCCCGGACGTCTGCCCTATAACGACGGCATGCGCCTCAGCGATGTGCTCCGCAGCTATCAGGACATGCTGCCCGAGCCTGCAGCCCATGGAGAGATTGTCCGGCTTGTTCCACCCGACCTACATGCGGAGACCATCGACTTCAACGTTCCCGATGTGCTGATCGGAAACGCCAATATAGACCTGCGTCCGTTCGATACCATCCGGATCTTTGGACGCTACGAAGTGGATGCTCCGAAGGTCACGATCCGCGGCGAAGTGTTGCGGCCCGGCACATATCCGATGTCCACGGGCATGACCGCAGCGGGACTTGTCCGCATGGCGGGCGGTTTCAAGCGGGACGCTCTGCTGGAAAGCGCCGATCTGACGAGTTACGACGTGACCAGCGGCAATCGCCTCGTCGAAGATCTTGCGACGGTGCGAATCGGAGCTGCGGTCGCCGGGACCGATCCGCACGCTGATATTCCCCTCAAGCCGGGAGACATTCTGGCAATTCATCAGATCACCAATTGGAATGATATGGGCGAATCGATAACGATCCATGGCCAGGTCAGATTTCCGGGCAGCTATGGGTTTAAGGATGGTGAGCGGCTCAGTTCGGTCCTGCGGAGAGCGGGAGGCCTTTTACCCACTGCCTATCCAATGGGTGCGGTATTCACTCGGGTGCAGGTCCGTGACCTTCAGCAAAAGAGCCGAGAAGAGTTGATTCGGCAGATTGAGACAAATTCAGCAGCCGCGCGGCTTTCACCCAGCCTGTCAAGCAGCAACGCAGGCGGGATACTGCAACTCATCAAAGCCCAGCAGGATCAGGTGCTCGCAGATCTGAAGAGTCATCCACCTACCGGCCGCATGGTGATTCACATTAGCGCCGACATTGACAGTTGGGCGAATACGCCTGCGGACATTGAACTGCGCCCGGGCGATGTGCTGGCGATCCCGAAACAGCCCGGCTTTGTGCTGGTGACCGGTCAGGTCTACAACGCGACCGCTCTCACGTTTGCACCTGGAAAGACCGCCGAATGGTATCTCAGGCG
>JASHPD010000235.1 GCA_030038315.1 Acidobacteriaceae bacterium | reverse complement strand
CCGCCGGGACCGATGTGGTAGTGGAACGGCAGCGCTCCCTGCCAGCCCTGCGGAACGCCCGGTCCCTTGAGCGCCTGCAGAATCGGAGCTGCGTCGTGGTAGCTGATGGGAACCGAGGGAATGCTGGGCTGGTTGCCGTTTGGCGATTTACGCGCCGAATCCGGCAGATCGAGCGTGGAGGCCACGCCGGGCGTCTCCGGATCGCCCGGATAGATCGAGAGAAACTGCACCGAGCCGCGCTGCACGCCGGTCTCGGGCCGCCACGGGCCGTTGGGATAAGCATCGCCGCGGTAGTAGCCGTCGTCCTGCGGGTCGGAGTAGATGAGCACGCCCGCCGCGCCGCGCTTTTGCGCAAGCATCACCTTGATGCCGCGGAAATTTCCGCCGTAGCGCGCTATGACAATCTTGCCGCGCAGGTCGATGTGCTCGGCGTCCAGCTTCTCAAAATCCTGCAACCGGCCATAGTTGGCGTAGACCACCTCGCCGGTCACATCGCCCGAGGCCGAAGAGCTGTTGAAGGGCATGACCACGCGCGGATCATCCTGATAAGGATCGCTGCTCACGTGCTCGCGCGTGGGACCGGTCATCAGCAGCTTGCCGTCAGAGCTGTAAGCCTCAATGCTTACCTTCTTAGGCCAGTTCAGCAGCACGCGATAGGGAACGATCTCGGTATCGAGGCCGGCCTCGCGGAACTTTTCCGCCACATACTCCGCGGTCTTGTGATCCTCCGGCGATGCGGCTATATGCGGCGCGGCGGTCAGAATCTTCAGCTCTTCGCCGGCGAGCTGCGCATCCGGCACGGCCAGGAAGCTCGATTCGATTTTGGCTTCCTGGCTGAAGCTGGTGTATCCGAGCGGAGCGGGCGACGAAGCGGACTGCGCGGGAACGGTGCCGGTGAGGCCGGCAAGTGAAAACGAAAGAAGAAGAGCCAGAGGCGTGCGCATCATGGTGGGTTGGACCCTTCGCAATGGGATTTCAGAGGCGGTGCGTATTGAGAAACAGTGTAACGCCCTGAAGCCGGTCGGCCGGCACGGAAGAGTCGCGGAAAAAAGCAAAAAGGCCGGCGCTTCCGGAGCACCGGCCCATGCAGTCTGGGGGAAGGTCAATCGTGGAGCTTAGGCAACCACCTGGGCGCAGTGCGCGCAGCGCCTGGCTGCCAGCGGAATGTCGCTGAGGCACTCGGGGCAGGCCTTGGTCGTCGGCGCAGCGGCTTCCTCGGGCTTCTTCAGCCGTTCCATCAGCTTGTTGATCGGCATCACAATGCCGAAATAGACCACCGACGCCACAATCAGGAACGAAACCGCGGCGGTCAGGAAGTTGCCGTAACGGATGGGCGTCTTGTTGAGCGTAAAGACAAGATTGCTGAAGTCAGGCTTGCCGACAACGGCCGCAATGATCTGCGAAAGCACGTCTTTGACCAGCGAGTTGACGATTGCGTTGAACGCCGCGCCGATAATGACGCCGATGGCCATATCGACCACATTGCCGCGAAGAATGAAATCCCGAAAACCCTTTAGCATCGTGCCTCCGTGAGTATCCCTGTTGAGGGGTGCTACGGCGCGATGACCGGCGCAAATCTGGGGAAAGGCAACCGGGCCATGCGCAAACATCCGGCCGCGGAGCCCCCGAGGCCAGTCGCTTTTTCCTTAAGATGCAGGGAAACGCTTCCGGGTGGTTCGCGAAGCTATGGATAAAAAACCAGAAAGACGATCATGGCCAGGATCATCAGGTCCGTATAGAGCAGCAGGAGCACCCCGGCATAATAGAGGCTCATTTTCTTCCGCAGGCAGCGCGCCGTTTCCGCCAGTCCCCACAGCGCAAAGGCCAGCGCCACAAGCTGCCAGTACGAGCCATGCAGTTGGGTGATGTCCGGAAAGCCCGCCAGCCGCAGGCTTGCGGCAAAAGCGCCGAGGGAAAGCAGGATGCCGCGCACAAGAGATCGCTGCTGCAGGCGGAAGATAAGGGGAAGCGCGGGCACTTTACAACTGTAGCTTGCGCAGCACCTGCGGCAATTTGTACATATTGGCAAACTTTGCTAATAGCGGTACACTTTGCAGGAGATCTCGTAGCCGGAGGAGCGGATGCCCACACGCAATGTCAACCTGACGCCGGAGTTGGACCGCTTTGTCCTCTCGCGCGTCGAGAGCGGCCGCTTTGAGAACGCCAGCGAAGTCGTTCGCGCCGCGCTGCGCAGCATGGAGCGCGAAGAGCAGGTTTATGAGCAAAAACTCGCCGCGTTGCGCGCTGCGATTGATGAAGGCGACGCCAGCGGCGTTGCAGAAGGCGACGTGTTCGCCAGGGTTAAGGCCAAGCTGCATAAGGCGGCAAGAGAGCGTGCTCGGGTAAGTTGATCGTGAGTGCATTGCGCTACTCCCCGCGAGCGGAAAACGATCTGCTCGAAATCTCCCTTTATACCCTGTATTCCTGGAGCGAGAAGCAGGCGGAAAGATACCTCGGCGACTTACATGAGTGCGCCCGGATGCTTGCCCTCAATCCTCTGCTTGGGCGACCTTGTGAACACATTCGGGCAGGGCTTCACCGATTTGAAAAAGGCCGCCACGTGATCTTTTACCGTCGAAATCCTGGCGGTATTCTTGTCGTCCGAATTCTGCATCAGTCGATGTTGCCGGATTGGCAATTCTTCGAGGATGAAGAAGGGAGTTAGCCGGCCAGTTCCATTTCTTTGAGCGATTCCGTGTACGGAGCGCGCAGGACGCCGCGCTCGGTGATGATCGCCGTCACGTACTTCGCCGGTGTCACGTCGAAGGCCGGATTGCAGATGCCCACCCCATGCGGCGTAAGCTGCTTGCCGCCGTGGTGCGTGACTTCTCTCGCCGAGCGCTCTTCAATCGGAATCGCATCGCCGGTCGGCGTAGCCGTGTCGATGGTGGACCACGGCGCGGCGCAGTAGAAGGGAATTCCATGCTCTTTGGCCAGAATCGCCACGTTGTAGGTGCCGATCTTGTTGGCAAAGTCGCCATTGGCGGCGATGCGGTCCGCACCGACGACAACAGTTTTGATTTTGCCGGCTTTCATCAGGCTCGCCGCCATGTTGTCGCAGATAACGGTCGTATCAATTCCGTCTTCCATCAGCTCCCATGCCGTCAGCCGCGCGCCCTGCAAAAACGGCCGCGTCTCATCGGCGTAAACGTGAATCCGCTTGCCCTGCTCCACAGCCGCGCGAATCACGCCGAGTGCCGTTCCATAGCCGCAAGTAGCCAGCGCGCCAGCATTGCAGTGCGTCAGCACGCCGCCTTCTTCCGGCAACAACTCACCGCCAAACGCGCCCATCGTCTTGCAGGCCGCAATGTCTTCTTCATACATTGCGTGCGCTTCAGCCAGAAACTTCTCCCGAACCTGCTCCATCGTCGCGCCGTCCGCGCGCAGCTTCGCAAAAAGCGCCTTCATGCGGTCGATGGCCCAGAAGAGATTCACCGCCGTGGGCCGCGTCCCCGCGAGCCGCGCGCAAATCCGCTCAAACTCCGGCGCAAAGCGCTCCGCGCTCTCAGCCTTGGAGCGATTGGCTCCAAGAGCAACACCATAAGCGGCAGAAACACCAATCGCCGGCGCGCCGCGCACCACCATGGTCACAATCACGTCGGCCACCTGCTCGTAATCGGTGGCAAGAACATACTCGGTCTCAAGCGGCAGCTTCGTCTGGTCGATAAAACGGACGCCCTCCGGCGTCCATGCAAGCGTAGGGATCATACTCTTTCAGTCTAAATGGCTCGTTTCATCCTTCGCCGTTTCTGCTCTCGATCTTGGTCTGCGACTTCAGCGCGCCTTGCGCATCCAAAACCTGTTATGTCCAGCCATCATCTTTTCTCTCCGCTCCAACTTCGCAGCCTCGCGCTTCCGCACCGCATCGCCGTCTCGCCCATGTGCGAGTACTCAAGCGCCGACGGCTTTGCCAACGACTGGCACTTCGTCCATCTCGGCAGCCGCGCCGTCGGCGGAGCCGCACTGGTGATGACCGAGGCCGCCGCCGTCACACCCGAAGGCCGCATCACGCCCGCCGACCTCGGTATCTACAAGGATGAGCACATCGCCGGCCTCAAGCGCATCGTCGATTTCCTCCACCAGCACAACGCAAAAGCCGGCATCCAGCTAGCCCACGCGGGCCGAAAGGCGAGCATGGCCGTTCCGTGGGAAAAAGAACGACTGATCCCCGCATCCGAAGGCGGCTGGCAGCCTGTTGCGCCTTCCGCGATTCCTTTTGCCGAGCACTACAGCACGCCCGCAGCGCTCGACAAATCCGGCATTCAGAAAGTCATCGCCGATTTCACTGCCGCAACGAAACGCGCAAAGGAAGCAGGTTTCGACGTGGTCGAAATCCACTCCGCGCACGGCTATCTGCTGCACGAATTTCTTTCGCCGCTCTCGAACCATCGTACTGACGAGTACGGCGGCAATTTTGAAAACCGCACGCGCCTGCTGCTTGAAGTGGTTCGAGCCGTCCGCGCCAACTGGCCGGAGAACCTGCCTGTCTTCGTTCGCATCTCGGCCACAGACTGGGCTCCAGAATCACTCGGCCCTTCGTGGGACTTGCCGCAATCCGTCGAATTCGCCAGGCTGCTCAAGCAGGAAGGCGTCGATCTCGTCGATGTTTCCAGCGGCGGCAACCATCCCGCGCAGCAGATTCCCATCGGTCCCGGCTACCAGGTCCATCACGCCGAAACTATCCGCCGCGAAGCGCAGATTCCCACCGCCGCCGTCGGCATGATTACCGAGCCGGCGCAGGCCGACCAGATCATCCGCACCGGCCAGGCCGACCTGGTCCTGCTGGCCCGCGAACTCCTGCGCAACCCTTACTGGCCGCTGCATGCCGCCGAAGCGCTGCACAAAGAAATCGAGTGGCCGGTGCAATACCTCCGAGCCAAACGCACCCGCTAAGCAGCTCCTGATCATCTTTTACGCCATCCCACGCACAACCGCCCTTGCGGCTTTTTCCCGCCGCAAGGGAAGTCCATCACAACAGCCCGCATCGGCAAGAATGGCGCGAAGCGCAGTCGCCCGTGCGGCCAGCACTGAAAACGTTTGCAGATTTTGCTGGACGGGCATGGCTCCGGCTGCGTAGAGTGATTTTGGCGCGTTATTTTCCCGTTCCGCCACCAACCCATCAGGAGCAAGCCCGCTTGGAACTGAGATCCGTCGATTGGCTCATCATGCTGCTCTATTTCGTGTTTGTGCTGGGCATCGGCTTTGCCCTCAAGCGCTACATGAAGACGAGCAAGGACTTCTTCCAGGC
>JASHPD010000234.1 GCA_030038315.1 Acidobacteriaceae bacterium | reverse complement strand
TCAGGACGCATTACCAAACAGGGCAACAAACTCGCGCGCACGTGCCTGGTGCAGTGCGCGCTCGTCGCCAAACGCTACAGCTCGTTCTTACAAAACTTCTATCAGCGTATCCAGCGCCGGCGCGGCGGTGGCAAGGCCAACATCGCGCTGGCACGCAAATTCCTGGGAGTCATCTACCACACCCTCAAGAACGACTGAGTGTTCGAGGACTTCCCCAACTTCGTCCTGGCCTCCTGAAAACAGGCCAAACCAACCAGTGAGTAGACAACTATTCATGGGAGCCCTCATGTTAAGTCCTGGAAGAGCTGTAAAGGTGACGATCTATCTGAGCGAAGGTTCCACGCATCACGGAATCCCTACTTATTCCAGTATTCTCGATTTTCTTTTCTATCGAGGCGTCGCAGGAGCGACCGTCCTGAAGGGGATCGCCGGATTTGGCGCCGATCACCATATTCATACTGCCAGCACGGTGGAGCTATCAGATCATTTACCCCTCAAGATCGAGTTCATCGAATCGAGAGAGAAAGTGGACGAGCTTCTCGGAAAGCTGGAAGAGATGTGCGGCAGTGGGATGATCGAAATCCAGGAAACCATCGTGGCAAAGCCGGCCCGGCTCTCAAAGCAGAAAAGATTCACCCCGCCCGAGCACATGAAGATCGAGGGTAAAGCTCGTATGATGCGAATTTACGTCAGCGAGGCGGACCGCTGGAAGGATAAGCCGCTCCATACCGCGCTCGTCGAAGCCATGCGCGCGAACGATATTGCCGGAGTTACCGTATACCGCGGCATTCTGGGATATGGCGCACATGGCCGCGTGCATAAAGACAAGGCATTGCATGTATCTCACGATGCTTCCATCATGCTCTCGGTAGTGGATCGGGAAGAAAAATTGCAGGCCTTTCTTGCGATCGTGGAGCAAATGGTGGAAGAGGGATTGGTCGTGCTCTCGGATGTTGACATCATCAAGTACTCCTACCGCGCCCTTGAGGTGGAAGTGCCGGAGGCAGCCTCCGGCTCAGGCAGCGGTTCGGCATAAACGGAGGATTCACCATGAAAGAACAATTTCAGGCTCGCATGTTGCGCATCCATTTTGGCGAAGGTGATAAGTGGCGGGGCAAGCCGCTGTATGAAGCGATCGTCGCCAAATGTAAAGAGCTGGGCATGGCGGGCGCCATCGTGTATCGAGGCATCGAAGGCTACGGATCGAGCACCCGCATCCACCATGCCAGCCACTGGACCCTCTCCCGCGATGCGCCCATCATGCTGAGCATCATCGACACGGAGGAGCAGATTAGCACGCTGATTCCGCATCTCGACGCGATGGTGGAAGAAGGCCTGATCGCCACCTCTTCTGTGGAAGTGATTCGATATTCCAAAAGCTCTGTAACTCGGAAAATAGGCGCTCCGCTTGGTTGATGTCTGCACGGAGCGGCTCTTCACGCTCTCATGTGGGTTTCAGGCCGTTGCCGGCGTCGGGCGTTTTCTGAAAAATGCGGATGAGGGTAAAGGTGTACGATGACAGATCACTTATCCTGCCCAAACGAAGATATACAGTCAGACCGCAAGGCTCTGTTCCATTCCATCGAGGTTCTTTCTGTTTTAGCTGAGCGCAATCATACGGGAGATCTTCGCGCCTCGCTTGCTGCGCTTTCTGAGAAGTTGAAGAAGAATCGTTTTAACCTGGCAATCCTGGGCCAGATGAAGCGTGGCAAGAGCTCCTTTGTCAATGCGCTGCTGGGCGTGGAAATTCTCCCGGTCGGAATACTCCCACTTACTTCAGTGGTAACCAAAGTGCAATACGGTTCCGTGCCCGCGGCGAAAATTGTCCACAAGTCCGGTCAGTCGGAATCGATTGAACTCCGCGCCCTCCACGAGTACATCACAGAGGCCGGCAATCCCGGCAACCGAAAGCAAGTAGCGTCCGCTGAGCTCGCATATCCCTCCGAGTTGCTGCGCATGGGAATTGACCTCATCGATACGCCGGGAATCGGCTCAACATATTTGCATAACACTTCGACAACAGAAGATTACCTCAACGAGATCGATGCCGGAATTGTGGTCCTCTCCGTCGATCCGCCCATCACCGAGGTCGAATTGGATTTCCTGCGCCGCATACGCCGGGATGTTCCTAAGCTGCTGTTTGTCATCAATAAAGTGGACGTGGTCTCACCGGATGAGGTCGAATTAGTTCGCCAGTTCCTTAAGAACGAGCTGCGCAACCGCGCCGGTATTGAGAACCCGGAATTGTTTTCTTTTTCCGCGCGCCAGGCGATACAGGCGCAGAGAGACCCTGCCGCGGAGAAGACAGGCGGTCTCGGACCGCTCGTCGAGCGCCTTCATAGCTTCGCTTCAGAAGAGCGCGAACTAACATTTCTGCAATCCATTGCCCTCGATGTATTGCACATGGCAAGTACGCTACGCTTTACGGCGCTGGTCGGAGAGCGGGCGAAAGCGATGAGCGGCGAAGAGCTCAACACAAGAAAGTATGCGCTCGAAGCCGCACTCTCAAGGTGCGATCAGGAGTTCAAGGACTTGCGTTTCCTGCTGCGGCAGGATACGGCTTCGATTACGGCAAAGGTGGAAGGGGAACTGAAAAATCATGTTGCCCTGGCGATTCCAGTTGCGCAAGAGCGGCTGGCAGCTTTCAAAAAACAGCATCCGACGGAAACGCGCCAACGCCTCGGCAGACTTCTGGACCAGTTTCTGCGCGATGAGGTAAAGACTGTTTTTGACGGATGGTGTGCAAAGGAGGATGAATCTGTGCGCCAGGAGCTTGCCAATTTATCAAGCCGGTTTGTCGAAAGAACGAATGCTGTCCTCGAACGCCTGCAGGATGCAGCGGGAACCTTGTTCAATGTTCCGGTCTCACACATTCATTTCACTTCGGCACTGACCATGGAAAGCCACCTCTACTATTACACTGATCCAGTATTCCTCTTTCAGCTCGACAAACTGGTCTTTGCGCTGCCCAGGTCCCTGCTGCGGCGTATTGTCTTTCAAAGAATGTTCTCTTTAATTCAAGCGGAGCTGAGTCGTAACTCCGGGCGAATTCGTTATGACTATGTGCAGCGCCTGGAAAAATCTGTCGCTGCCTTCGAGCGGGAATTGAAGGCGGCCGTAGGAGTTGTAGCTGACAATCTCCGGCGCGTTCTCGATCCCGATTCTGATCAGGTCCAATCCTGTAGAGATACCATTACCCAGTTGGATCTGATTCTTGCCCAGTGTTCCGCGCTGCTTTCGCGATCCAACCACGCTCCTCAACTTGTTTGAATTGCAGATTGGAGCAAAAGCTTTGTTCCGCTGCTCTCACCGGAAGCTCACAGGATTCCGGAAAATGCCTTAATCGATTCTACATAAGCCGTTGCGCCGGTAGCCGTGCGGGCCGCTCATCGGCTATCTTGAATCCGGCGATTTCACGCCACGTTGCAGCGGGTCGTACGATGCGGACGCTCGAAGAGGTCTTCCGCGGCATGAAAAGCACAGATGGACAAAGGAGGATTTTCGCGGATGAATCCATTCAGCGTAATGCGCAGGGATTTTTTACGCGCCGGAGGATTAGGCACGGTGGGTGCGGTTCTGCCGAGGCTTGCTCATGCGGCATCTGTTGCAAATCCCCCCGGGCCGGCAATCGAGGCGCCGCCGGCGGCCGGCATCTTCGATGTGCGCAAGTACGGCGCCACCGGCGACGGAAAGACGCTCGACACCGCCGCCGTCAATCGCGCCATCGAAGCCGCTGCAACAGCGGGCGGCGGCGTGGTCATCTTCCCCGCCGGAGTGTATCTTTGCTTCTCCATTCATTTAATAAGTCAGGTCCATCTGCGCCTGGAGCATGGCAGCGTAATTGTTGCGGCAGACTCGCCTTTGCCGGGCGGCCAGACCGGATACAACGGCGGCGTCTACGACGCGGCGGAGCCCGGCACGGCATGGAATGCCTATCAGGACTACGGCCATAATCACTGGCACAACTCGCTGATCTGGGGCGAAGGCATTCACGATTTCAGCATCACCGGCAGCGGCCTCATCTACGGCAAAGGGTTGAGCTTCGGCGCCGACCGGCCTGCGCGCGGCAATTATCCGACCTATGTGGCCGAGCAGCCCGGCGTAGGCAACAAGGCCATTGCGCTCAAAAACTGCCACAACGTTCTGCTGCGCGACTTTTCCATCCTGAAAGGCGGCCATTTCGGAATGCTGTTCACCGGTGTGGACAATCTCACCATCGACAATCTACTGATCGATACCGACCGCGACGGCATGGACATCGATTGCTGCCAGAATGTGCGCGTCTCCAACTGCACCGTGAACTCGCCGTGGGATGACGGCATTTGCCCGAAGTCGAGCTTTGCGCTCGGCTACGCCCGGCCCACGAGAAACGTGACCATCGCCAACTGCTGGGTGACGGGCTGCTATGAGCTAGGCTCGGTTCTCGACGGCACGTTTAAGAAATTCGCCCCTGAAGCTCGCGTCCCGCACACCGGACGCATCAAGTGCGGCACGGAATCAAATGGCGGCTTTATCAACATCACTATCTCCAACTGCGTCTTTGAAGGCTGCCAGGGCTATGCGCTGGAGAGCGTGGACGGAGCGCTTCTCGAAGACATCACCATCGCCAACACAACCATGCGCGACCTGATCTCCGGCCCCATTTTCATGCGCCTCGGCGCGCGCCTGCGCGGGCCGAAAGAAAGCACAAAGGTAGGCACTCTCAAGCGCATCCTCATCAACAATCTCGTCTGCCACAACGCGCCGCAGAAAGTCAGCTCCATTCTGAGCGGCATCCCCGGCTACGCCATTGAAGACGTGAAGCTCTCCGGCATTTATATCGAGGCTGCCGGCGGAGCCCCAGCCGAAGCCGCGCAAGCGCGCCCTGCCGAGCTTGAAAACCACTATCCTGAGCCGACGATGTTCGGAACCATCCCGGCGTCAGGTTTTTTTCTGCGCCACGTTCGGAACGTTGAGATGAGCCATGTCGAAATCGCCAATGCTGCACCGGACGCTCGTCCCGCTTTTTATCTCACCGGCGTGGAGCGCGCGGACTTCTTCGCTGTCACCGCGCCGCGTGGCAAAAACGGAGCCTTCGCGCTCGATCGCGTCAAGGATTTCCGCATCGGCTGGAGCCGCGCTGCCGCGGATGCAGTGCTGCCCGCGGCCGATGGCAAAACGCTGTGAGCTTTCCGTCATCTGCCGCGCATGTTGCTCAATGCTTCAGGTCCAGATAGCGCACATCGAGCAAAGTGCAATCATCCTGCGCGGGCATCGAGCCCTGGAACTCAGCCACGCGCTCCAGAATTGCGTCGATTCCTTCCAGATGCGCCGAAGCGAGAAAGCGGTCGTCGCCAAACTGCTCTTCGGTTTCGTTCTCCGCTTCCACAATGCCGTCCGTGGCCAGCAGAATCCGATCTCCCGATGCGAGTTGCGCCTGTGCCGGCGCGTATGCGGCCTCCGGGAGCAGTCCGACAATGGTGTTGCCCTTTTCCAGCGCCCGCGCGCCGCTTGCTGAGATGTGCAGCGGCGGCAGGTGTCCGCAGTTGATGTATTCCAGCCGTCCCGAAGGATAAAGCCTCATCAGCACCAGCGTCGCGTATTTGCCCACGCTGCGCGCGCACAGAAAGCGATTGACCAGCGCGGCGATCTCATCGAGCGGCTGCCCGGTCAGCATCTGCGCATGAATAATCCCCTGCAGCGTCGCCGCAACAATCGAAGCCGGAACGCCTTTGCCCGAGACGTCCGCAATCACCAGCCCAAGGCAATCCGGCAAATCAATCGCGTCATAAAAATCGCCGCCAATCTCGCGGCACGGCACCGTGCGCGCCTGGATCGCCGCATACCGCGTCCCGGGCAGCTCCGCCGGCATCAGCCCCGTGTGAATGCGCGCCGCAATCGCCAGTTCTTCCGCCGCCTTGCGCGCCTTGAGCTCAGTCTCTGCCAGCAGCGCGTTGTCCAGCAGCGTAGCGGCCTCCGTGGCAATCGTGTCCAGCAGCTCATTGTCCAGCGTGTTCAGCCGTCCCGCGCTCATCCGGCTGTCCAGGTACAGCACCCCCAGCAGATGCGCAGGCTCGGCCGTTGAGACGCGCCGCCGCAGCGGAATGCAATAGATGCAGCGGATCGAGTGCGCCATCACGCTTTCAAACGGCGCGGCCTGCGCATCGGACCACGTATCGCTCACCGTGAACTTTGAGGAGTTTTCAATCGCATGATGAATCGCCGAGCGCGAGATCGAACCGTCCTCGTCGAGAATCTCTCCATGCGCCGTCAATCCCAGGCTCAG
>JASHPD010000233.1 GCA_030038315.1 Acidobacteriaceae bacterium | reverse complement strand
CATATTGTGCTGGCCTCGATTGAGTCCCTGGAAGAAGAGGCATTTCTCAAGTCAGTCGCAGACGCTGTGGCGAAGTCGGCAACGCGCGAGGCGTTTGTTTTTGTGCATGGCTATAACGTGACCTTTGAGGATGCGGCGCGGAGAACCGGGCAGATCGCGTTTGACCTGAACTTTGTGGGCGCGCCGATTTTCTATAGCTGGCCGTCGAATGGCCGCGTGGAGAGCTATGCCGCGGACGAGGCTAATGCGCAATGGTCGCAGGACCACTTCAAGCGATTCCTGTGCCTGCTGGCGCAGAACGTCCAGGCGGCAAAGATTCATGTGATTGCGCACAGCATGGGCAATCGCGTGGTGTGCGGAGCGCTGAAAGAACTGGGCCTGCAATCGGACAACCCGGTTGCGCTGAGCCAGATTGTTCTGGCCGCTCCGGACATGGATGCCGATACCTTCCGGGAGCTGGCGGCGACGCTCGAAAAGCTCTCGCAGCACGTGACGCTGTATCAGTCGTCGAAGGATAAGGCGCTGCTGGCTTCGAAGACGCTGCATGGGAATCCGCGCGCCGGAGAGCCCATTCTCGTGATTCAAGGAATGGATTCGATTGACGCTTCTGCGATCGATACGGATTTCCTTGGGCACTCCTACTTCTCCGATACCTGGGCGCTGCTCGCGGATATTCATGCGCTGCTGGCGAATGACGAGCCGGCGGCGCAGAGGGTTGGCATGGAGACACGGCCGACGGCCGAGGGCGCTTATTACGCGTTCCGGGCATGACGGGCAGAACCCGGGTGCTGCGCCGGGGATAACATGCCGGGCAGGAAGCCGCTGCAGCTTCGGCGCTATGCCTGCGGATACGCGCGCGATTAATTGCCGACAATCGTAAAGGGCCTGGTTGCGCCGCGCACGTCGCAGACATACATGCCCCGGGCGCTGAGGTAGTTTGGGACGATATGCGGAATCTCGCTGTACGTGCCGTCCTTCAGGTTTGTCCACACCGTCATGTCGGAGCCGGGAAGGTCGCAGGCAACAGAAAAAGTGATCCTGGAGATGTCCTCGTCGGAGATCACCTTCCACTGCACGCCACCGGGAAGCTGATTCCACCATTCCCACTCAGGCATGGGGCAGTTGTTGCTTGCGCGCGAGTGCTGCGCCTCGCCCCAGTAGTGCTCGAACCATTGCCCTTTGGGCAGAGGCTCAAAGTTGACCCCGGCTACCAGCTCTTCTTTGCCGTCTCCATTCACGTCGTACATCTCCCATACCCACACTTTGCCCATCTTTGTTGCCTCCTGTGATTAAGGGAGCGATTCGGGCAATTCGTTACAGAATGCGCTGGGAAAAGAGTAAGTGTTTGGTCACGACCGTCTAGACGCGGATGGGTTGAGCGCAGACGATGCAAGTATGGAACCAGGCATCGTATTGGAGTCGGAGCCGATAGACGGCGAGCTTCGTGGCGGCCGCCGCTGGCGGACGGCGGAACAGAAGCGGCAGATTGTGGAAGAGACGTTTGAGCCCGGCGCGAGTGTAGCCGCAGTGGCGCGCCGTCACCGGATCAACGCCAACCAGGTCTTTCAGTGGCGGCGACAGTATCGCGCCGGCGGTTTGCCGGTTCCCAGCGAGAGTTCACCGAGGCTGTTGCCGGTGATCGTGACTGATCCGGCGGAAGCAACGCCGGACGGTGAACCGGCGCAGAGTTCCGGTGCTGCGATCCACATCGAGTTTCCGGGCCGCGCCTTGGTGACTATCGAAGCGGGTGTTGATCCATCCCTGGCCAGCGCAGTGATCGAGAGACTTTCGCGGTGATCGAACTTCCCAAGGGCACGCGCGTCTGGCTGGTTGCTGGAGTCACCGATATGCGCCGCGGCTTCGACGGCCTGAGTGCGCAGGTTGCCGGCACGCTCCGCAAGGAGCCGCTTTCCGGGCACGTCTTTATCTTTCGTGGACGGCGCGGTGACATCGTAAAACTTCTCTGGGCCGACAGCGATGGTTTGTGCCTGTTTACGAAACGATTGGAGCGGGGCCGGTTCATCTGGACGCTAGCCGACAGCGGCGCTTTATCGCTCACACGAGCACAGTTGTCGATGTTGCTGGAAGGCATTGATTGGCGGCGCGTCGAGCGCACATGGGAACCTGATCCGGCAGCATAATTTCCTGTTGCGCTTGTGCGCATTCATGGCATACTTCGGCCATGTCATTGAGCACGCTGGCCAGTATCGATCTCTTCGATCATGATGCCGTGCTGGCGCTGCTGGCCCACAAGGATCAACTGCTGGCTGAGAAGGACGCGCAACTTGCCGCGCGCGATCAGAAGCTGACTTCACACGAGTTCGAGATTACGCATCTGAAGCTCCAGATCGAGAAGCTGCGGCGCGACAAGTACGGCGCCAGCAGCGAGAAGATCGATCGCAACCTCGACCAGTTGGAACTCAAGCTCGAAGAACTGGAGTCTGACCAGGCTGCGGCGGATGTTGCCACACCCATTGTTGTCGCAGCGCCGGCCAGGAACAAGCCCGTACGCCAGACACTGCCGGAACACCTCACGCGTGAGATTATTACGCACACGCCGGCGGAAGACTGCTGCCCGGATTGTGGCGGAGAACTGCACAAGCTGGGCGAAGATGTTTCCGAGTACCTGGAGCGCATTCCCGAGACCTTCAAGGTCATTCGTCATGTGCGCGTCAAGATGAGCTGTTCCGGCTGCGACAAGATCGTGCAGCCGCCGGCTCCACCGCGACCTATCGAACGCTGCCTCGCCGGTCCCGCGCTGTTGGCGCATGTGCTTGCCGCCAAGTATGCCAACCATCTTCCGTTGAACCGTCAGTCGGAGATATATGCTCGCGAGGGCGTCGAACTGAACCGCTCCACACTTGCCGGATGGGTGGGCGCTTCGAGCCAACTGCTTGCTCCCCTCGTCGAAGCTCTGCGCCGCCATGTGATGACGGCAGACAAGATTCATGCTGACGATACGCCGGTTCCGGTGCTCTCGCCCGGACGCGGTAGAACCAAGACCGGCAGGCTATGGACGTATGTTCGCGATGATCGTCCCGCAGGCGTCGAAACTCCCCCGGCCGTCTGGTTCGCTTACACGCCTGACCGCAAGGGCGAACATCCGCAACGTCACCTGAAGGATTTCCACGGCATACTGCAAGCCGACGCGTATGCCGGCTTCGGGCATTTGTATGGAACAGGCAACATCCACGAAGCCGCATGCTTCGCACACGCGAGACGCAAATTTCATGACATCCACGAAGTCCAGCCCTCCCCGATCACCACTGAGGCGCTGGATCGCATCGGAGCACTCTATGGCATCGAGCGGGAGATCCGCGGGCAGACGGCGGAGCGGCGTCAAGAGATCCGGCAAGCCAGAGCCAGGCCGCTTCTCGACGAACTCCGTCGATGGCTCGAACAGAAGCTGACAACGATCTCTGCCAAGTCCGACACCGCGGGCGCGATCCGTTATGCGCTCTCACGCTGGCGCGCACTCACGCGTTATGTCGATAACGGCTTGATCGAGATCGACAACTCGGCGGCCGAGCGGGCGCTGCGCGTCGTCGCCCTTGGCCGGCGCAACTATCTGTTCGCGGGCGCCGACTCCGGCGGGCATCGCGCTGCCGCCATCTACTCGCTGGTCGGAAGCGCCAAGCTCAACGGCCTCGATCCGGAGCTTTACCTCCGGCAGGTGCTCACACGCATCGCCGACCACCCCATCAACCGTATCGATCAGTTCCTGCCCTGGAACATACAAACCAATACTGTTCTCGCCTAGTCGTATCCACTACCCGCGACTTGTGGACACAACCAGTCAATTCCGCGACCGTCAATACGGTCTGACCAACTTTCAATTACCCATAAGTTGAGCTCCAATCATGATCCCAAGTTCAATATCAGTCAGTCGAGACAGACCTCGCCAGATGACAGTGTTTCCGGGTGGTGGATCATGGGTGCGGGCGAGGTAGCCACCGAGGCGAGCGAGCTTGCCTATGTAACCTGCAAGCGAAGGAACATTGCCCGATCCTGCTCGAACGGGTATCA
>JASHPD010000232.1 GCA_030038315.1 Acidobacteriaceae bacterium | reverse complement strand
CAGACGCTAACCGATGGCCAGGGCTTCACCGCAAAGTTCGAAGTCGATCCCTTCCGCAAGTACTGCCTGCTCGAAGGACTCGACGACATTGGGTTGACGTTGCGGCACACGGCCGTGCTCGATACCTACGAGAAGCATCACGACGAAGCAACATGGCTCAAGGCTAAGCCTGTCGAGGTCGCCTAAATCGTATGAGTGACCTGGAAGAACTACGCAAGAGCTTTCGACCAGATCGCATCACGACTTTGTTCGTGGGCGAATCCGCACCGAATAGCGGCAAGTTCTTCTATAGCGGTAACAGCACACTTTTCCGCGCAATGAAGAGTGTGTTTGGAAACCGTGAAACATTTTTTGATGACTTCAAAAGGGAGGGTTTTTACCTCGACGATCTTGTGCTCACGCCTATTAACAAGCTCAAAGGGCGTGAGCGAGCCAAATTACGGCGAAAAGCCATTCCGGAATTGGCGGAACGACTGCTTGAGTATGACCCGAAAGCAGTCGTGGTAGTCATGAAAGGAATTCTGCCAATGGTTCGAGAAGCCATGCGCATGGCGGGTATATCGTACGAACCGTTTGATGTGTCGCATCCTGCTAATGGACATTGGACCGACTTTCATAACGAGATGATGGAGATCATCGACAGCCTGCCGGTTGCAGACGGCAGCACTCAAAAAAGGACTGACCCCGTGACCATCGAAGGCAAGCGCCAAAGCGTACCGTTGACTGAAGGCCCAAGCCGCGCCGCCGCGCGTTCCTATCTGCGCGGCGCGGGCTTCAAAAAAGAAGACCTGCACAAGCCCATCATCGGCATCGCCAACACCTGGACCGAAATCGGCACCTGCAACGTGCACCTGCGCGAAGTCGCCGAAGCCCTCAAAGAAGGCATCCGCGAAGCCGGCGGCACGCCCATGGAGTTCAACACCATCACCATCTCCGACGGCATCACGATGGGCACGCAAGGCATGAAAGCCTCGCTCGTCTCGCGAGAAGTCATCGCCGACTCCATCGAGCTCATGGCCCGCGGCAATCTCTTCGACGGCCTCGTCGGCATCGGCGGCTGCGACAAAAATATGCCCGGTATCATCATGGCGCTCTGCCGCCTCGATATTCCCGGCATGATGCTCTACGGCGGCTCCATCGCCCCCGGCAAGCTCAACGGAGTGGACATCACAATTCAAAACGTCTTCGAAGGCATCGGCTCCCATGCCGCCGGCCGCATCGACGACGCCGGCCTCGAAGCCCTCGAAGCCGCAGCCTGTCCCGGCGCCGGAGCCTGCGGCGGCCAGTTCACCGCAAACACCATGGCCATGTCCGGCGAAATCCTCGGCATCTCGCCCATCCAGCTCTCCGGCGTCCCCGCAACCTCGCAGGATAAGCACGAAGCCACCCGCGAAGCCGGTCGCATCCTCATGGACGCCGTCCGCGCGAACCGCAAGCCCTCGCAGATCATCACCCGCAAATCGCTCGAAAACGCCATCGCCAGCGTAGCCGCCAGCGGCGGATCGACCAACGCCGTACTTCATCTGCTAGCCATCGCGCACGAAATCGGCATCCATCTCTCCATCGACGACTTCGACGCCATCAGCAAGCGCACGCCCTTCATCTGCGACCTCACGCCCGCCGGCAAATACGTCGCCAAGGACTACCAGAACGCCGGCGGCTCGCGTCTTCTCGCTAAGCGCCTCATCGAAGCCGGCCACGCCGACGGTAGCACGCTTACCATCAGCGGCAAAACCCTCGCCGAAGAAGCAGCACTCGCCGTCGAAACACCCAACCAGGTCGTCATCCACACCTTCGACAAGCCGATCAAGCCCACCGGCGGCCTCGTCATTCTCAAAGGCAACCTCGCCCCCGAAGGCTGCGTCATCAAGGTCGCCGCGGCCAACCGCACCGAGCATCGCGGCCCCGCGCGCGTCTTCGACACCGAGGACGCCTGCTTCGAAGCCGTGCAATCCGGCAAGATCAAGCCCGGCGACGTCCTCGTCATCCGCTACGAAGGCCCCAAAGGCGGCCCCGGAATGCGCGAAATGCTGCAAGTCACCGCAGCCATCAGCGGCATCCCTGAGCTAAGCTCGACAGTTGCCCTGCTCACCGACGGCCGTTTCAGCGGTGCCACGCACGGCATGACCGCCGGCCACGTCGCGCCGGAAGCCTTTGTCGGCGGACCCATCGCCGCCGTCCGCGAAGGCGACACCATCCACTTCGACATTCCCAACCGCAAGCTAACGCTAGAAGTCAGCGAAGAAGAAATCGCCGCGCGGTTGAAGGGTTTCACACCACCCGCACTGCGCTGGCCCAACGGCGTCTTCCGCAAATACGTGGACCGCGTCAACTCAGCCTCCAAGGGCGCAACAACGTAAAGCAGCAATCAGGAGCCCGTGTAGCAGATCAGTTTGAATCCGTTTTTGCTTTGCAAAGGCACGGCTGGTAGGCCGGGGATTTATCCCCGGCAATCAAAGCCACAAAATCTTCCGGGGCTTTAGCCCCTGAAGAATGTTTTTTTAAACTGATCTGCTATCGGGACGAAAGATCAGCAAAACCGCCAATCCAAAGGAGCCAATCATGGATACGCAAGCCAATTCGCCATCCACCACACCCACGATGCTCACCGGAGCGGAGATCCTCTGGGCCACGCTCGTAGGCGAAGGCGTAACGGATGTCTTTGGCTATCCCGGCGGCGCCATCCTGCCCGCCTACGACGCGCTGCGCAAATTCCCCATCCGCCACATCCTCGTGCGCCACGAACAGGGCGCAGCGCACATGGCCGACGGCTACGCCCGCGCCTCCGGCAAAGTCGGCGTAGCCATCGCCACCAGCGGCCCCGGCGCAACCAACCTCGTCACCGGCATCGCGACGGCGATGCTCGACTCGATCCCGATGCTCTGCATCACCGGCAACGTATCGAGCAAAGTTCTCGGCACCGACGCCTTTCAGGAAGTGGACATCACCGGCGTAACGCTGCCCGTTACCAAGCACAACGCCCTCGTCACTCGCGCCGAAGATATCGCGCCGGCCTTGCGCCTGGCCATCCAGATCGCTCGCTCCGGCCGTCCCGGCCCCGTGCTCGTCGATATCACCAAGGACGCGCAACAAGCCACCGCGCTCTTTGACTTTGAAGCCGCCAAGCCAAAGCCCTACCGCCCCCACCCCATGCTCAAGGTAGAGATCCATGGCCTCGCGCAAGCCGCCGAGCTCATCCGCAGCGCAAAGAAACCCATCATTCTCGCCGGCCACGGCATCCAGCAATCCGGTGCCATGGAACAGGTCCGCACCCTCGCCGAGCGCGCGCAAATCCCCGTCGCCATGACGCTCCTCGGCATCGGCGGCTTCCCTGCCTCGCACCCGCTCAATCTCGGCATGATGGGTATGCACGGCGAAGCCTGGGTCAACCACGCCATCCAGGAAGCCGACCTAATCCTCGCCTGCGGAATGCGCTTCGACGACCGCGTCATCGGCACGCCCTCGACCTACGCGCCAAATGCAAAGAAGATCCACATCGAAATCGACCCCGCCGAGATCAACAAAAACATCAAGGTAGACGTAGCTCTCGTCGGCGACCTGAAAGAAGTCCTCGAACAGTTGCTCCCGCAAATCAGCTCGCATCATGCCGGCCAGCGCAACAGCTCGACATGGATCAAGACCATCGAAGCCAGCAAGGGCCAGAGCGCCGTCCGCGACATCAAAAACCTCCCCGACTCCGGCCACTTGTACGCCGCCCACGTCATGCACGATCTCTGGCGCATCACCGGCGGCAACGCCATCGTCTCCACCGACGTAGGCCAGCATCAGATGTGGGAGGCGCAATACTTCCACCACGAAACCCCGCGCTCGCTCATCACCTCCGGCGGCCTCGGCACCATGGGCTTCGCTCTGCCCTCAGCCATCGGCGCCAAAGTCGCCTGCCCGAAAAAAGAAGTCTGGGTCATTGCCGGCGACGGCGGCTTCCAGATGACAGCAGCGGAGCTAGCCACCATCAAGCAAGAGAATTTGAAGATCAACATCGCCATCATCAACAACGGCTATCTCGGCATGGTCCGCCAGTGGCAGGAGTTCTTCTACGACCGCAACTACGAGTCCACGCCGCTCATCAGCCCCGACTTCGTCAAGCTCGCCGACGCTCACGGCATCGCCGGCCGTGCCGTAAAAACGCGCAGCGAGCTCGAAGCCGCAGTCAATGAAGCCCGCGCCCACAACGGCCCATTCCTGCTCAACTTCCTCGTCGAGCAGGAAGACTCGGTTTACCCCATGATCCCCGCCGGCCGCGCGCTGCATGAGATGATCCGCCGCCCCGGCCACAATCCCATCGTCGAAACCTCGAACGATCTCTAATCGCGGAAGAAGGAACGGAATGCTCCATACATTTGTCGCCTACGTCGAAGACAAGCCCGGCGTACTCACCCGCGTCGCCTCACTCTTCCGCCGGCTGAACATCAACATTATCTCCGTCACCGTCGGCTGCAGCGAGCGCGACGGCATCTCGCGCATGACGCTCGTCTGCGAAGCCTCCGCTGAAGCCGGCCATCGCATCCGCGCCAGCCTCTACAAGCTCGACAACATCATCGAAGTCGACGACATCGCCGGCGCGCCCGCCGTCACGCGCGAGCTCGCGCTCATCAAAGTCGCCGCCACCAAGCAAACCCGCTCCGCCATCTTCGAGCTCGCCGAAGTCTTCCGCGCCCGCATCGTCGATCTCACCGCCGAATCCTTGATGATCGAGATGACCGGCGTAGAAAGTAAAGTCGAAGGCCTCGTCCAGGTCCTCGAAGACAGCGACTTCCAGATCCTCGAAATCAGCCGCAGCGGCAAAATGACCATGCGCCGCGGCCACCACACCAGCCGCGTCCTCAAAGCCATGCGCCCCACTGCGGAAGAGCCGGAAGAAGCAGAAGCCGCAGCCGAAGCGGAGTAAACTCAAAAGTTCAGACACTTCAAAACTGGGCACGCAACACTAGCCCGCCAATTTTCAACCCGTAACACACAAGGAAACCGAGAATCCAAATGGCGAAGACCTACTACGATCACGATGCAGACCTCACTCTCATTCAAGCCAAAAAGGTGGCCATCATCGGCTACGGCTCGCAGGGCCACGCCCACGCGCTCAACCTCAAGGACTCCGGCGTCCAGGTCAAGATAGGCCTTGCCTCGGGCTCCAAGTCGATTGCCAAAGCGCAGAAGGCCGGCCTGGAAGTAACCACCGTTCCTGAAGCGGTCAAGTGGGCAGATGTTGTTATGATTCTCACTCCCGACCAGGTGCAGGCGAAGCTCTATGCCGAGGAGATTGCGCCGAACCTCAAGCCGGGCACGTTGCTGCTCTTCGCGCACGGCTTCAACATCCACTTCAAGACCATCGTCCCCGCTAAGGGAATCGACGTGGGCCTGGCCGCGCCGAAGGCTCCGGGGCATCGCGTCCGCGAGGTCTTCACCGAAGGCGGTGGCACGCCCGGCCTCATCGCCATCGAGCAGGACGCAACCGGCAAAGCCCACGCGCTCACGCTCAGCTATCTCAAAGGCATCGGCTGCACCCGCGCCGGAGCTCTCGAAACCACCTTCAAGGAAGAAACCGAAACCGATCTCTTCGGCGAGCAGGCCGTTCTCTGCGGCGGCGTCAGCGCGCTCATCAAGGCTGGCTACGAGACCCTCACCGAAGCTGGCTACCAGCCCGAGAGCGCCTACTTCGAAGTCCTCCACGAGCTCAAGCTCATCGTCGATCTCATCTACCGCGGCGGCCTCGAATACATGCGCTACTCCATCTCCGACACCGCCGAGTGGGGCGACTACGTCAGCGGCCCGCGCGTCATCAACGCCGAAAGCAAGAAGGCCATGAAGGCCATCCTCACCGAAATCCAGAACGGCGAATTCGCCAAGCGCTTCCTCGCCGACCAGAACTCCGGCCGCAAGGAATTCCAGGCCTTCCGCGAGGCAGAAGCCAAACACCCCATCGAGATCGTCGGCAAAAAGCTCCGCGCGTCCATGCCCTTCCTCGACCCCGTCACCGTCGAAGAAGTCTCCAAAACACGCTAAACCGATTTTGCAATCTCAAAACCTCGAAGGGCCTGCGGATGAATGCTGTAGGCCCTCGTTTTTCCCCATCATCCGGCTCACCATTCGCGCCCGATGCAATCTCAATAAGCGGTAAATCTTTCTTCGCCGCCCTGTTTTTCGCGCCGCAAATCGTGTATGGT
>JASHPD010000231.1 GCA_030038315.1 Acidobacteriaceae bacterium | reverse complement strand
GACGATATGGGTGATGCCGGAGAGCGACCAGCCGCGTGTCAGGCGGTTGGGATGGAAAAACTCGTCAAACGGAAGCTGATAGTCGTAGCTGGCCACGAAGTTGTGCTTGATGTCGTAGGAGGAGATGGCATAGCTCAATGCGGGGTTGAAGGGATTGACCTCCTCGCCGATATTCGACGACTGGTCCATCGACTTGCCATACGTGTACGAGAGATCAAACTCGAGCCGGCCTGAAGTATGACGCGCGCTCAGCTCCAGGGCGTTGTAGTTGGCATAGCCAATGTCGGACTGAAGCGCATTGCTGCCGAAGTTGGGGCCGAGCTGCTGGCGCGTTCCGTTTACGACGCCGCCTGAGACCGGATAGTAGACCGTGTCTTCACCAAAGGCTCCGCAGGTCACCGTTCCGAACATTACGTCGCTGGGCTGGCTCAGACTCAGGCAAAGCGCCGGGTTGCCGGGATTCTCCGCAACCAGCACGCGCTCGCGATGGGTAGCCGAGCCAATATAGGTTGCGTCGAAGACCGTCCGGGGTCCGGCCTGGCGCTCGACCGAGAGCGACCACTCCTCGGAATAGGGCGTGTGGTTGTGGATGTCGTATCCGGGAATGCCGCTGATCGGCTCGTAGGTGGCCCAGTCGATGTCCGGGTCGGGATGGCTTCGCGAAGAGTCGAGCGGCGCAAAGGCATAAGGGAATGGCTGGCCGTTGTTGGCTCCGTCCGCGGCGCCGATGAAAGGCGTGGCAAAGAGCGGCGGCTCGGGGCTGGTATAGGTCGTGCCATAGGGAGCGTTGGCCGCGAGCACGCTGATGTCGAGCGCGTCGATGGCCGTATAGAAGTTGCCGAAGCTGGCGCGCACGCTGGTGGTGCCGGGAGCGCCCAGAAACCTGCCAAGAAGGGTACCGTCTTCACCTTGTGGAGTCCAGGCGATGCCAATGCGCGGAGAGAAGTTGAGCTCATCGATTGGAGCAAGCGTGTTGGGAACGCCGGGATCGCCCGGATAAAGGATTCCCGGAGGCGCGCCGGGGAAAACTACCGATTGCGCGCCCGGCACAAAGGTCGAGATCTGGTTGTACTGGCTGGGCACGCCAATCAGGAAATCTGCGAAGTCCACGCCGGTTTCCGAGCCGGAGAAGACAAAGCTGCCGTTGAACTGCGCGATGGGATCGGCATTGATCTGGTCGGCATGGAACTCCGCGCCGAATTTCATGGTGTGGTTGCCGAACACTTTGGAGAAATTGTCCGCAACCTGGTAGGTGTTGTTCACCTGAACCAGTTGATTGGCCGCGGCGCCGGTGGAGTAGGCGTTGAAGTTAAGGTTTTCAACGCCCTGTCCCCTGGGATCGAGCGCCACAATGCTGCCGCTTCCGTCCGCGTTCACAAATCCCTGCGAGGCCAGGCTCACGTTCCATCCGCCGATGGGCTGGCCGAGGTTGGTGTTGTCGCGCGTGAAGCTGAGGCGGAACTCGTTGACCGTTGTTGCGCCGAAGCTCTTCGTGTCGCCGAGGGTGAGAAGCTGCGCGCGGCCGTTGGTGGCAGCGGAGAATCCCGGCACGCTTGCGCCGCTCTGCGCCACCGGATAAGGATTGACGAGATAGAAATCGTCAATGAAGTAATAGGCGGAGATCAGGCCAAAACGCGTGTTCTCGTCCACGCGCGCGCCGGCTTTGTCATCGCGCACGGTCTGGTTATAGGCAGACGTGGCGAAGGTTCCCTGCGTGGTGTTCGGCGCGGGAATATATTGCAGCATTCTCTGCGCGGGAACCGACCAGGCGTTCTGCGGAATCACCGCATTCGGAAAGACGCAGGTGGAAGACGACGTGCAGCCGGACAGATAGTAAGGCTCGCCTGCCGTGACCTCATATCCGAGCTCCTGCGTAAGGATGTTGGCGAAATAAGGGCCGCTCACGATGCCGGATAGCTGGTTTCCGCCGGAGCCGGCGGTGAAATCGGAGAGATTGCCCAGGCGATACTGATCGGATGGCACGGCGATGTTGCCGGTGTCCACACCCTGCGTCTGCCGCGTGCCCTGATAGTCGAGAAAGAAAAAGAGCTTGTCTCTGCGAATCGGCCCGCCGAAGGTTCCGCCGAACTGGTTCTGCTGGAATGTGCCGCGCGTGGGCGAAAAATAGTTGCGCGCGTCGAGATCGGTGTTGCGCAGGAAGTCGAAGGCGTTGCCGTGGAATCGATTGCCGCCGGATTTGGTGATGACGTTGATCTGGCCGCCGCTGTACTCGCCGTATTCCGCATCAAAATTGCTGGTGACGATACGGAATTCCGCGATCGCATCCAGGTTTGGAATCACGGCCGTGCCGGCGTTGACGTCTTCTTCCACATCGCTGCCGTTTACGCCGAAGTAGTTGGCTGTTTCGCGCTGCCCGTTGACGGAAAGATTGCCGGGGTTGAGCGTGCCGGAGGGGTTGAGAACCGTTGCGCCAACGTCCTGCACCGTGGTGTCCGTGATGGCCGTCTCGGGAGCAACGCCGGGCTGGAGCGACAAAAGGTCCGTAAAGCTGCGTCCGTCGAGAGGCACGGCCGTCATCTGGCGGCCGGTGATGACCTGCCCTATCTGCGTGCTGGCTGTCTCAACGTGCAGCGTGTTGTCCGTAACCGTCACGTTCTGGGAGACGCTGCCGACTTCGAGCATCGCGTTCAGCGTGAGCGCGGCATTGGTGTCGAGCGCAATGTCCTTGCGCTCGTATTTGCGGAAGCCCGGCGCGGCGATCTCGAGCACGTAATGGCCGACAGGCAGAACGGGAAACGTGTAATAGCCATTGTTGCCGGTGTGCGTTGCGTGGGCGATTCCCGTGCTGGTTTCCGTGATCGTCACCTGCGCGTTCGGAATGACGCTTCCGGATGGGTCCTTGACGGTGCCGGAGATGCTTCCGCCCACGCTGGCCCAGGCAAGAGCAGCCGACAGAGCTGCAAAGATACAAGCGGCCTTTCCGGCGCCGCTCAGGAAACGAAGGATTCTGCTCAACATGATTTTCTCCTGCTCTTTTTGAGCTATGTATCAGCGGCTCTTACTGAATCGTGATGGGAACGTTGACGCTGGTCTGGTAGAGCGACGACCCGCTGCCTGCCGTGCCGGTGACGACGACGGTATAGGTTCCGGCCGCCGTGCCTGGGTCGGTTTTGACTGTGCTGCCGCATCCGATCACGGCGAAGGCAATGGCAAGAATTGCGAGCAGCCACAGCGTCGTGTTGCGGCCTTTGCGGCGCGGCAGAACCAGAAGCACGAGGCACGCAAGGCTTGCGCCGCCGCCCGCGGCCAGCCATCCGGGGCGGTTATTCACTTTGCTGCTGAGCGGATGCGCCGGCGTGGTGTTGACGGTGAGCTGCACGGTTCCTGAGCCGGTGATCGAGCTTGAGTTCACGAAGCACGCCGATTCCGTCATGCTTGAGGGCAGAGCGCAGGTGAGACTGATGAGATTGGTGTAATTATTCGCAACATTGACGTTGACGTTGGCGATTGCGGCTGCGCCTACGGCCGCGGTCGCGCCGGAGGAAGTCAATGCGAACTGCGAGATCGTGATCGGGATCGAGGGGGAAGTTACCTCGTTGTAGGTCGTGTCGCCTTCGTAGAACGCCGTCAGGTTATTGCTTCCCACGTTGCCGTTTACTGCCGTGGTCAGCGTTGCCTGCCCATCGGCGATCGTTGCCGGATCGCCTACGTTTTCTCCGTTCAACTGGAATTGCACAAGGCCGGTGGGCTCAGGGTCTCCAGTTGTTGCATCGACAACCTGCGCGGTCAGCGTAACGTTCTGGTCCGGCGCGATGCTTGCAGCCGAGGCGGAGACCGTTGCCGCGGCAGACGAGCCCGGAGGCAGCACCTGAATCTCGCCCATCATGCCGCCGTCTTCGTGCTCCAGAATGTGGCAGTGGTAGACGAAGGTTCCGACGATGTTCGGATCGCTGAAGTCCATGCGCACGGTGATGCTGTGATAGGCTCCTGAGCCGCTCCAGTAGGGGATATCGTAGGTGTCGCGCAGGGCCGGATCGTTGACCGCCACGCCATCCACCGCCAGCACCTGGAAATGCAGTTGGTGAATATGGAAGATGTGGTCTTCCTGCGCGCGATTCTCAATCGTCCAGTCCTCGACGGTTCCGGCGTGGACAACGATGTTCGGCGCCTGGTCCATGGTGAAGACGGCGGGCGTTTGTCCTTCTTCCGTGATGTAAAAGGTCGTGGGACTGTTCGGATTCGATGGATTCTGGAGAACTTCAGAGAAATATAGATTGCGGTGAGCCGCGGGCGTCAGGCTGGACAGGTTTTTCGACAGCGTGGTGTTTGCCGTGCCGCTCTCTGCCGGTATCTGCGCCGGAGCCGGAGCGCTGCTCTGGCTCACGACGTTGGCGATGGGGCGCGTGGGATCGAAATCTCCGTCGGGGCCGGTGTTCTGGTAAGCGGTAATTAACTGTGCCGTGTCGCCGACGTTGGGCGTCGTTACCACAAACTCCGCGCGCGCGCCGGGGCCTAGCTGGATCGTGGTCATGCTGCTCGCCGCTCCCGAAGAAAGCGGATAACCGTCGATGGAATAGACCTGCATCGGCTGCGCCGTTCCGTTCACGATGTACTGGAGATTGAGAATGGTGTCGGCGGCGGTGTTGGCTACGCGCCACAGCTCCTGTTCTCCGGGAGGGGTATCCATCACCGCGGGCGTGTAGCTCGGATAGGTGACCGGAACGTAGTTGATCGAGAGATCCCACGCGGGGATGCTCGAATCATTCGCTTCCGTGGCGGGCAGGTTCTGGTCGCGGATCACCAGCGTTCGCGTGGGCATTCCGGCCAGCGATGGGAAAACATTCTGGATGCCTGCGACGATCAGCGCGCCGGTGGCTCCGCCCTGCACCTGGCCCTCCGAGATGCCGTGGGGATGCGGGTGATACCAATAAAGCCCCGGCGGCTCATCGGCCGGAATCTGCACGTTGTAATCGAAGCTCTGGCCCGGCTGCACCAGCGTATGAATCACCTCGTCCTGCCCGCAGACCGGCGCGATGTCGGTTCCGTGGAAGTGAATGTTGGTGACGTTTGTGCCCATTGTGCCGTTGCAGGCGGGACTGGTGCTGGTGGTGGCGTCGTTGTTCGAGAGAGTCATCTTCATCCCGGCCATGTTGTCGCTCGCGCTCGAAGACGCGGCTGCGGGAAGATCGTTGGTGAAGTGGATGATGAGGTTGTCGCCGGGATTGACGACGAGCGTTGGAGCTTCGACGCCGTTATTCGTGACGTAGCAGTAGCGCACCAGGCCCTGCGAGTCCGTCACGGTGTAGTAGCCGATCGTGACTTCAAGCACGCCGTTCTGGCTCTGCAACACGGGAGGGTCGGTGACGGCAGATCCCGTGGTATATCTCGCGCAAACCTGGTCGGCGGCGGTTGTGCCGGCGGCCATCGGCGCGGTCAGCCTGGCAAAATCCTGCGCGGAGACCGCGCCACGGCCGGGGTACTTGCGCTGCGCGGAAGCGCAGCTTGCCGCTACAAGCAGAAAGAGAATCAGAATGCCCGCAGAAAAGGCGCGTCTGCGCCAGGGCAAAAAAGCCGCTACACACTTCTTCATTTCCTTGCCTCGCAAAAGCGTAATGCCATCCACACCGGCAGCCGGGGCCGCCAGCACAAAGATTTGTTGAAAGCGCGCGGGCAGGAACCTATATTGAAGGTAGCCCGCAGTCGATTCGGCTGTGGTTTCCAGGGTCTCGCGGTCTCCGCCAAGAGTCAGCCGCGAGAACCTGGTTCTTAAATCCGGCTTCCGATCCGTCGATCCATCCAAAATTCAGGTAGTGGTTCAGTTTGGAAGCAGGGGCTAAAGCCCGGTTGTTTTATGCGATTCATTCGGCACGACTAAAGTCGTGCCCTGACACAAAACAAATTCAAATTGACCCACTACTAAAATTCACGATTCATTCGGCACGACTACAAACTGACCCACTACCAAAATTCAGGGAACGGGATGCGCATTTTCCGCTCCCTGAAATCCGACCAAATCGGTCCGCTATCAATATACGACAATTTTGGTCTGATATGGAAGAGGTTTTTCTACTGAAAAAAGGGTGAAAGATCACAATATGAGACTCGCCGCCGGAAGACTTTCCGGCCGCTTTGCAGCGCCAAATCAATCCGCGGTTGCGATCTTCGACTGAGTCAATAGGCAATACGTTCTATTTACAGTGATTTATCTTCTATTGACTCCGAACCGCAGGACGATGCCCGCGGAAATCCGGAGATGGTTTTGCAGATTGTTGGTGTCGTTTGGCAAATGCGTCTGGAAGTAATCGGCTTGAACGATGCGGATGCCGACCCGGTGCGAAAGATTGGTGTTGAGCCCGCCGCCGGCGGCAAAGGCAAAGGCAGTCGGATTGGGAATGGACGAGCCCGGACTCGGAAACAGGGCGTCAAAGCCATGAACGCCGCCGACGAGAAACTGCGCAAAGGGAACCAGGCGTGAGCGGGAACGGAACGAGTAGCGTGGCCCAAAGAGATACGACACAAAGCTGAGGCTGTTGAGCGTGGAATTGATATGGCTGCCGTGCTGCCCGGCGAGCTCGGAGACGATGCTAATGCCGTGAGAAAAGGCTGCGCTGTTTTCCGCTTTGCCGCCGTTCAGCCAGAAGCAGCCGCATCCGCCCACGACGCCGTTGGTGCGGTCGGCGCTGTAGGCCAGCGTAAGCTCGAGCGTCGCGTAGCCGCGCGCAGGAGACTCGGGCGATTGCCCGAGCGCGGCGCGCACTGTTCCGCCCGTTCCCGGTCCACCCATCAGGAAAACAACAACGGCGAATAGAAGGGCGCGGCGATTCATGGGTTCTCCTATTCCACCGTCAGGCTGAAGGAGGTCGATTGCTTCGCCGTGCCGCTGGTTGCGGTGAGCGTTACTGTGGAAGTTTGCGGAGGCTGGTTGAAAAAGCCGCTGCGGACGCTCGAGCAGGAGCCGGCTCCGGCGATAGCGAGAGATGCAAGAATCGCAAGCAGGGCAATCCTGCGGGCGCGGCGCGGACTGCGGCGCGCGCGGCTGAAAACAACGAATGGGGCCACGAACGGGAACGGAAGCACGAGAGCCAGAAAGAGCGGAGCGGCGCCGCGCGAATGCGGCTGCCGCGATGCCGCAAGCGATTCCGCGGTAAGCGTGACGACGACGACGACGGAGTTGCTTCCCAGCGTGGCGGTCGTGGGATTGAAGGTTGCCGTCACGCCGGGCGGCAATCCGGTCATTGCGAAATCGACCGTGCCGTTGTAGGCGCCGTTTTCCGGAGCCAGGGTGAAGTTGAGAGTCACGCTTTGCCCTGGGATCAGGGTCAGGTTGTGAGGCGCCGCAAACGTGATCTGGAAGTTGGTGACCGTCAGGCTTTCGGCGATTGATACGGACGCGTCGAAAGCGGAAGTGCCGGCGTAGGATGCCGTGAAGCAGTTGTTGTACTGGCCGGCGGCGATGGTCGTCGTTGTCCAGGCGGCGGCGCCGTTGACGAGATCGACTGGGCCTGAGCTGACGGATTGCCCCGAAGGACCGTTGGGACACGCGAATGTGACCGTGCCCGTGGGCGTGGCGCCGTTCGCGGCGGTCACGGCTGCGCCAAAGGTGACGGGCTGGCCGTAGGAAGCAGGCGAAGGCGTGATGCTGAAGCCGGTTGTGGTGGCGGGTTTGCTGAGCGAGATGTCGAACAAGCCGGTGACCGTGATGGTTTCCGCATCGGCAACGTCGATGAGCTGGACCTGCGTGCCGCTGTCATTCACGGTGATGGTCTCCTGGTCGTTGACCGTGGCCGTTACGGAGACCGGGTTCTGAATTTCGATCTGACACAGCGTCGTTGCGGTGTCGCCCTGCGAGTCCGTCACCTGCACGATAAAGAGCGCCAGGCCGGCTGAAGATGGCGTGCCGCTGATGAGGCCTGCCGAGGAAAGGTTGAGGCCATGATCTGTAAGAGTGGACGCCCCGGCGGTGATCGACCACGTGTATCCTGCGCCGCTGCCGCCGCTGGCGCTTAGCGTTTGCGAATACGGCTGGCCGGTGATCGCGTTTGGCAGCGCGGCGGGCGTGATGACCAGCGGCGAATAGACGACGAGCGGAATCTGAATCGAGACCGATCTGTAATTTTCATCGCCGGGATAGGTCACGGTGATGGTGTATGAGCCCACGGCCAACTTGGCTGGAACGGGAAGCGCCGCGTTTCCGCCTGTGAGCGTCAGCGATCCCGGACCAAACGCGTTGCCGCTCACGGTGTAATTCAAGCCGCCCGTGGGTTGAGCAATTCCGTTTCCCGCGTATGCCACAGAGAGAGCAAGCGCAATCGAGGTGGAGGCGCCGCTTTGCACGCGTACCGGCTGTGCCGAGGTCACAGACAGCGTGGGGGTGGCCTTGTTCACGGTCACTGTGGAGGGTGCGCTGGTGCGCGCGCTGGGCAGGAAGTTTGTGTTGCCAAGATATTGCGCGGCGTAGCTGTGCGCGCCCACGGCAGGAACGCTGACTGCGTATTTCGCCACGCCGTTCGAGACGGCGGCGGACTGCGTCAGCGTCGTAGAGCCGTCGTAGAAGGCGACATCTCCCGTCGGTACGGTGGCGCCCACGCTGGACGGGCCGATCGCCGCGGCGAGTCCCAGCGGTTCGCCGTAGGGGAGCGATGTTGCGGAGAGCGTGATGGAGACGGTCGTCGCGGCCTGCGTGTTGGTGAGCGCAAAGGCTGCCGGCGCGGCGGCGCCCGCGACCGTCGCGCTCACCGTGTACGCGGAGCCGGCGGTTCCATTGGCTGTTGCCGTTACGCTGGCATTGCCGCTGCTGTTGGTGGTTGCCGTCGTGGAAGACAGAGCTGCGCTCGCGCCGGACGATGGAGCGCTGAAGGCCACGGTTGCGCCGGAGACGGGATTGTTCTCCGAGTCCGTGACTTTGACCACGAGCGGATTGGTAAAGGGCTGGCCGATGACCGCGCTCTGCCCGCCGCCGGAGACAGCGGCAATGGACGAGGCCGCCGGAGTGATGCCGGAGCTGAATTTGACGAGAAACGCATTCTCGCAATCCGGCGAGGACGCAGTTCCGCTGGCGCTGCAGGCAGGTTGAAATGCGCCCGGCGTTGACGGGAAGTCCGAGGCCTCCGTCATTCCGGTGAGATAGGCATTGTCATCGGCATCGACGGCAATGGCCGATCCCTGGCTGACACCGGCGTTGCTTCCCAGGTACGTGGAATAAGTAAGCGAGGCAATCCCCGCGACGTTCGTGTCGAGGATGGTAAAAAATGCGTCAACACAGCCGAGAGATGGGTCGGCGCATAAGTTGTCCTGGTACGCGTTCGAGGCTACGGGAAAATAGGTGGACGACGTGAAGCCGGTCACATAGGCATTGCCGGAAGAATCGGCGGCGATCCCATAGGTTTCCGTTGCCGGCTGGCCGTACTGCGCGCCCGGAGGCGAATTGCCTCCAAGAAAACCAAGGTACGCCAGTTGCGTGCCTCCCGGCGGGAACTTTGCCACGAAGGCAAAGTCTTCATTGCAGGCATTCCCGGTGCTGTTGGGGCACAGGAGAGATGGCCCGGAGACAACCGGGCCGGCAGCCAAGGCCGACGTGAAGCTGGCCGCGACGCTCGATCCGGTGAGATAGGCATTTCCGGACGAGTCCAAGGAGACAATGACAGAAGTCGTAGATTGGCCCGTGAGACCTCCGCCGGCCACGTCCGTGCCTAGAAACGTGGAGTAAATGATGCCGGAACCTGCGGGATTCAGCTCGGTCAGGAAGGCGTTGGGACTCTCACAGAAGGGTGGATCGTTGGAAGTTGCCCATCCCAGGCATGTGGGCTGCGGCGCGCCTGGGGTTACCGGAAAATCCGTGGACTGGGTGGTTCCGGCCACGTAGGCGTCTCCCTGGGCGTCCACTGCGATCGAGTAGCCGAATTCGCCGACGCTGGACCCTGCGGTTCCTCCGTGACCCGCCAGCAGGGTCGAGTAGACGAGGCTGGAGCCGTCGGGGCTGAGCTTGGTGACCGTTGCCGCGGCAGCGCAAACGCCGCTCTGGCAGCCAGGAGGAGTGGTCAGCCATGCGCCCGGCGTGGTGGGGAAGGAAGGCGACAGCGTGTAGCCCACAACGTAAGCGCTGCCCTGGGAATCGACGGCAATGCCGGTTTGGGGCGCGAACGGGTATGAGCCCAGAGAGCCGATCTGTGCCGCATAGACCAGCTCCGAGCCGTCCGGGCTCAGCTTGGCGACCGTGATGCTGTTTGCGCCCGCGCCGTTCTGATAAGCGCCCGGGGTGGTAAAGCTCGTGTCGGCAGTTTCCGAAACGTAGACGGAACCGCTGCTGTCCAGGGCGATTGCGTTTCCGTTCTCGCAGCCGGCAAGAAAGGCGGTGTACTCCAGTTGCGAGCCGTCGGGGCTGAATTTGCTCACGTAGGTCCCGCCGGGAATCGTCTCCTCAAGCCCGCTCGGAGTGGGGAATTCAAAAGAGCCTGTAAAGCCCGACACGTAGGCGCTGCCGGAGGAATCGACGGCAATGGCATCGCCATAGGCGTAGCTTGGGTTGCCGATAACCCCGCCGAGGAAGGTCGAGTAGCTCAGCGTCGGGTCGATCACCAGCGGCTGCGTGCGGTCGTAGGCGCCAAGCTCGAAGCCGATGCGATGCGCGCTGCGCACCACGAATCTGCCGGAAACTTTGCGCCGCACTCCGGCGATCTGCTGATAGACGATGGGCCGGCCCAGCGTGATCTTGCCGCTACGGCTCGATCCGTTGACGCTGAGCACAACGTCACCGTCATCCGCCAGGCGCAGCACGCGGCCTCCGGCGAAATCGAGCGCAATCTTCGCGGGGTCCGCGCCGGGAGCGATTTCAAAATCGAACTCCAGCCGCTGCGGGTTGCCGTGAAAGACGGCATTCACGCCGGGATAAATCGCTTGATACCTCACGCGCGCGTAATTTGGGATCTTCGTATGCCACCGACTGCGTTCGGCGTGGAGAAAGTAATTGGCTTTGCCGGGCAGCTCGTCTTCGCCGGTCACTTGCGCATCCGCATCGGTGTGGTCGAAGCGCAGGCGCAATGCGGAGCCGCTGCCGGCGCGGCGGTTTGCTTTTGACCGCTGCGCAGGGAATGCAAAGATCGCTTCCCGGCCGGTGAGAATGAGCGTGTAGCCGGGAGTGCGCGAAAGGAACTTTACCTGCGCATCGGCCTGGCCGCGGTTTTCTTCAAAGCTCAGCGGCAGACGGGCAAAATTCTTTGCCGCATTCGCGCGGGCGGCAGCGCCGCGCAGAGCCTGCGCCGCAGCCTGGCTTGCGCCCAGGGTGATGCAGGCCGCCATGCACGCTGCAAGACACGCCGCAGGCGCCCACGCGCTCCATCGCTCGATGCTTCGATTTGCCTTCGTAGTCACGGCCGTTTTCCTCTCATCGCGTTGGCGCGCAGGCCGTGCCTACTGGAAGCTGAACGTGACCATCACATTGACGGTCTGGCCCGCAATGACCGATATCGGCGGCGGATCTCCGTTGAGGCCGTCCAGGTTTCTGGAGGTGAAGTAAATTGAATAATCGTTGCTGTCGGTGGTGCAAGCTGCCGGCGTGTCCGTGGCCGCGCAGACAATCATCGCTGTTGCCACATAACCAATCTGCGTGAACGAGGATTGGCTCGGCTCAGGCACGACGCCGGTTCCGCTCAGCGTGAGAGTGGAAGGGCCGGTCAAGCCGGCCTGATTGATCTCCCCTTTGTAGATCGCCGGCGCGGTGAGGGATAGATTGGTCGAACAGGAAAATGGAGAGCCTGTAGACGAGAATTGTTTTTGCAATCCATTACAGGCAACGACCCCATTCCCCTTGGGCTCGGTGATTGCGATGACCCCGGTTTCCGCCGGGCTCGGACTGAGATCAATCATCCAGATGCCGGAGCTGATGACGCGCCCGAGCAAGGCCGCCAGCATCTGCCCCCCATTGTTCAGGGATGTGGTTATCAGCGAATTTTCAAATTCCCGCCGCGCGGCGAGGCTGCCGTCCCGATTCTTTACCTCGATCACCCAGTGCCCGTGCACCTTGATCCCCTCGTGCGGGCCTCCGGCGGCGCGGCGCTCTGCCTGCGGGGCCGTCGGCGCGGAGTATGTTGCGGCCGGTTTTGCGTGCGCGATTTCGTTCAGCGCGCTGTTGCTTTGTTCCTGCGCCTGGCCAAAGCCGGCTGCGCCCGCGATGAGCGGTACAAACAGCGCGGAACGCAGCATCCACACCAGGACCCGGCCTGCCGTCCCCTTCCGGTTTCTTCCCTTGCTCATTTTCTTTTCCTCATCCTCAAAATCGGCTTGTGCTCCTGCCGCCTGCCCGCTTCTGGCGGCCGCTATTCGGCGGCTTTCACCAGCGCGCGCAGCGACCGGTCTACCTCGTCCAGGTGGCGGCTGTGCGTCTCCAGCGCGGCCTGGACCAGCGCCACTTCCCGGAGGGTGGTCCAGCCGGGCCGATGGATGACCGGCAACAGTTGTCCGGCCAGGTCCTCAGCGGCCATTTTGCGAATCTTGTCCTGCACGTCGCGGATCTTTGGCTCTACTGCTTTTGCATGTTCACTCATGACAATCTCCTTAACGAGGCTCGCCGGCGCGCACAGCAACACCAGCGCAAAACCTGCCATCGCTCTCAGCTTTCTCGAACCGGTTCCGTTTCCCGTAACCTTCCCTGGCAAACGCGTGCTGCCTGTGCCGCAACACGCGATGCACGAGAGATATGTGCGGAATCGCGCCGGAAAATCAATG
>JASHPD010000230.1 GCA_030038315.1 Acidobacteriaceae bacterium | reverse complement strand
TCGAAGCGGATTTTGTAGCCGTGGACGTAGTAGGGGTCTTCATCGGGGTTCATGCCGCTGGCTTCAAAGTAGATTTCGTGATTGGCTACGTCGACGCGATCGACGGCGCGGACGACCCAGTCGCCGTGGGTGATCTGGTGTTCGAGTGCGCCGGTTTGGCCGTTGAAGAGATAGAGGTGCTCCCAGCCGTCGCGCTCGGAGGCCCAGATGATTTCTTTGCCGTCGTCGATGTCGTAGCGGTAATGCTTGCCGTGGTCGAACTGGTTGCGCGTCAGAGGCTCGTAGTTGATGAAGGTTTTGCTGGTTTCTTCAATGAGCGTGCGCGGCTGGCCGGTGGTGGCGCTGACTTCGATGACGCGGTAGAGCTGGTGGCCGCGCTGGTTGTACTCGAAGGTGAAGGCGCGGGAGTCTTTCCACCACTCGAAGTCGGACATCTCGTAGGGGTTGGGAAAGAGCGCGTTGTCGATGGGGATTTCGGTTTTGGTTTCGATCTGGAAGAGGACGGGTTGATAGAGCGAGAGAACGTCGCCGGGTTTGGGGTAGACCATGGTGGAGGATTCGGGCTGGAGCTGGTCGGTGGGTGAGGACTCGACGTAGTGGATGAGGCGGCGGTAGCCGGGACGGATGCGGTAAGCGGCGAGGTGCTTCGAGTCGGGCGACCAGGCGAGGGTTTCGTCGGCGTAGTAATTGCCTTCGGAGCCGTCTTCGCTCAGGAGCACGGTCTGGGATTGCGCTTCTTCCGGTTTGGCGTGGGCTGGCCCGGAGTGTGCGGGTCTGATAGCTACGTTGTAGTTGGTGACGAAGGCCAGCCATTTGCCATCGGGCGAGGGGACGCCGTGAGCGGGATTGTTGTCCGGCGCGGGGGTGGGGTCGTAGCCGCCGTCGTCTGCGGCGCGGACGCGGTGCGGAGGCGCGGGGAGCCTGGTGCAGGTGTAGGTGCTCAGGTCACATTGCCAGGGCTCGGGGTAGGAGTCGGAATAGGGGTCGGGGGTGGGGTTGGTGTTGTAGGAGAAGCGCAGGATGGCGCCGTTGGCTTCGAGATGGATGCGGTTGAAAGGCAATCTCTCAGGACTGACGGGCTGGCCGAGGGCTTTGCTCAGCGCGGCGGCGAGGCGAGCATGGTCGAAGGCGGGCTTTGCGGTTTGGGTTTGCGCATCGACGAGGACGAATTCGTAGCCGCTTTCGCGGCTGTTTGAGCCGGGGTTGCCGGTTGAGATAGTCCGGCGGTAGACGAAGCTGTCCGTGCCTTCGATCCACTCGATGTTGTCGGGCATGTGCGAGACGAGGCCTTGGTATTTCTCGCGCAGGTCGAGGGCGCGGGCGTAATCGGCGGGGGTGAGCTGGGCGATTGCGGCGGCGGGGAGTGCGGTGAGAAGAGCGAGAAGACAGAAACTGCGCCTTGCGCGTGAGAACCGAAGCATCGCGGTGAGTCCTTTCGACGAGGATTTTGGGCTGAGGCGGATTTTCCGTCTCAGCGGCTTGCTGTGGGGCATTGTGTGATCTGTCCTGCGCTGGCTTCGTCTGCTGATGCGGCCAGCGTGGAAACTCTTGCGGGGAAGATGGGGGGACGGGAATCGGCGGATTGCCAGTTGTAGAGGAATTCGGCGGCGGGGCCGCAGATGCGGCCCTGGCATGGGCCCATGCCGCAACGGGTGTGCAGTTTGGCCTGTCGCCATGAGGTGCAGGCGGCGAGTGCGCTGTGGCGGACGTCTTCGCAGCGGCAGACGATGGTTTGGCCTGTGGGTAATGTGCGCAGTTCGGGGCGGAGCGCGAAGGTTTGGTCGAGCTGCTGCGCGAAGTTTTGCTGGCTGCGGCGGTGTGGAGCTAGTGCTCGGGCTTCCGCTTCGCGATTGGCTGCGGCGTGGCCGGCGATCTGGCCTTCGATGAGGGCTTTTTCCAGGCCGCCGATGCCGGTTAGCTCGCCGATGCAGAAGACGTTGGGGATGGAGCTTTGTTGCAGGGCGTCTACGGCGACGTAGCCGGAGTCGATTTTGCAGCCGATGAGGCGCGGGAGATCGAGATTGGGGACGAGATGCCAGGCGCAGGCTAACCAGTCGCATGGAATTGTGCGCTCTTTGCCGGCGATGGTGACGGTGACGCTTTCGACGCGGCCGCGGCCTTCGGCGCGTTTGACCCAGGAGTTGCAGCGATAGGCGGCGCTGAGGGTTTTGAGGCGGTAGCGCGCGCCTTCGGTGAATTTGCCGGGATGGGTGAGCATGGTGCGGAGCGCGAAAGACGCTAGGCGAGAGAGTGGCGCTTGCTCGAAGATGCCTTCGATTTTTGCTCCGGCGCGGGCGAAGCTGGCGGCGACGGCGAGCAGCAAGGGGCCGGTTCCGGCGAGGACGACTCGCTTGCCGCGCGGGTCGAGGCCGGATTTGACGAGCGCCTGCGCGCCGCCTGCGCCCATGACGCCGGGGAGGGTCCAGCCGGGGAAGGGCAGGAAGCGCTCGCGGGCCCCGGTGGCCAGGATCAGGCGGTTGAATTCTATGTCCGTCGTTTGCGTTTCGGAGCCGCTTTCCAACTCGACGCGGAGGCGGTTGGGGGCGGCTTGATCGACGACTTGCGTGTTGGGCAGGATTTCGACGCTGGAAGCGGCGAGACGAGATTGCCAGGCTGCGAATTCTGCGCCGTGGGGGTAATTGCGCGCGGTTTCCAGGCGCAGGCCGCGCCAGATCTGGCCGCCGGGAGTGGGGTTGGCGTCGAGCAGGCAGACGCGCTTGCCGGATTCCGCGGCGGTGACTGCGGCGGCGATTCCGCCGGGGCCGGCTCCGGCGACGAAGATGTCGAAGTGCGCACTCATTCTGTGACGACCTCCATGCCGGAGGCGCAGAGAAGCTGGCAACTGCGCTGGTGCGGGAGGCCGTTGACCGTGACGCGGCACTCCATGCAGATGCCCATGCCGCAGAGCGGGGCACGCGGTTCGCCGGTGACGGAATGGCGGCATGGCTCGCCGGCCATGAGCATGGCCGCGGCTACGCTGGTTCCGGCGGGGACGCTTAGCGGTTTGCCGTTGATGGTGATGGACAGGACTTCGGGCTGCAACGATTCCTCCCGGCTGCGCTTTCGGGTTCCATGCAGGGCGATATCCGCACGATAGCAGCTTTGCGGGCATTGAGAATACTATGTTGTATACAATTTTGGGTTGGTGTATAACTCCATCCATGCGCCGGACTGGCGCAGTGGCATGGGATGAAGTGAGCGGTCTTGGGAACTCCGCGCATGACTCCGGTAAGAGTATCGCCACTGCGACCTGGAGGCTCGGATCGGGTTCTTAGCAAGTTAGCCGCGCTGCGCGCGATAGCGAGTCAGCAGGTCGGCGAGGAAGCGGTGCTGAGGGGAAGTTCTGTAATTCATTGCCTGCACGAGAGAACAGGGGGGTCGATGAAGACGTTGCGGTGGTGTGTGTGTGTCTTTCTGACGATAGGTGTGGTTTGCGGCGCGGGATTGGCGGCGCGGGCAGAGGCGCCGGACAAGATGCCGCAGGTGGTTCAGGTGTTCACGATGGATCAGCGGTCGCTGGAGCGCACGTACGTGGTGGAGATTTCGCCGGAGCGGCGGGCGCGTTTTGAAAAGTTCTATGCCGACACGCTGACGGAGCTGGATGCGATGAACTTCAACGCGCTTTCGCATGAGGACCAGATCGATTATTTGCTGCTGAAACATTATGTGACGGGGCAGCAGCATCAGCTTGCGCTGGAGCAGGCGCATGTGGAGCAGATGACGACGCTGCTTCCCTTTGCGGCGACGATTGAAGACCTGATGGCGAAGAAGCGGCGGATGGAGCGTCCGGATGCGGAGCAGGATGCGGCGGCGCTGAACGAGATGGTGAAGGCGATTGCGGCGAGGCAGGCGGAGCTGGAAGCGGACGCACGCGCGGGAAAGCCGAAGATCGATCCGATTGTGGCGAATCGCGCGGTGGAGACGACGGAGGCGCTGAGCGGGAATCTGCGCGAGTGGTATGAGCAGTACAACGGCTACGATCCGGAGTTTACGTGGTGGGTGGATATGCCATACGCGGCGGCGCAGAAGGCTCTCAAAGATTACACCGGATTTCTGAAGGAAAAGCTGGTGGGGATTGCGGCCAATGACAAGACGACGATCATTGGCGATCCGGTGGGGCGCGATGCGCTGATGAAAGAGCTTGCCGACAACATGATTCCGTATACGCCGGAAGAGCTGATTGCGATTGCGCAGACGGAGTACGACTGGTGCCTGAAGCAGATGCTGATTGCTTCGCGCGAGATGGGCTACGGCGATGACTGGCACAAGGCTGTCGAGAAAGTAAAAGAGATGCACGTGCCGCCGGGCGATCAGCCGGATGCGATTCGCAAGCTGGTGCTGGAGGGCAGCGAGTTTGCGAAGAAGAACGATCTGGTGACGGTTCCGCCGCTGGCCGATGAGACGTGGCGGATGATTATGATGACGCCGGAGCGGCAACTGGTGAATCCGTTCTTCACCGGCGGGAACGAGATCAGCGTTTCGTATCCGACGGACACGATGACCTTTGACCAGCGCGAGATGAGTATGCGCGGGAACAGCATTCCGCTCTCGCACGCGACGGCATTTCACGAAATGATTCCGGGGCATTTCTTGCAGTTCTACATGCAGGCGCGGTACCGGCCTTATCGATGGCTCTTTGACACGCCGTTCTGGACGGAGGGCAATGCCTTCTGGTGGGAGATGCTGTATTGGGACAAAGGCTGGGACTCGACGCCGGCGGAGCGCGTGGGCGCGCTTGTGTGGCGGATGCACCGCTCGGCGCGCGTGCTCTTTACGATGAACTTCCACCTGGGCCGATGGACGGCGCAGCAGTGCGTGAAGTACCTGATGGACAACGTGGGCTGGGACGTGGACAACGCGACGGCCGAGGTGCGGCGCAGCTTTAATGGGTCGGTCGGGCCGCTTTACCAGTGCGCGTACCTGATGGGCGCGTTGCAGTTCCGCGCGCTGCACAAGGAGCTGGTGGGCTCGGGCAAGATGACGGAGCGGCAGTTCAGCGACGCGGTTCTGCATGAGAACTCGATGCCGATTGAGCTGCTGCGGGCGGATCTTGAAAACCTGACGCTGACGCCGGATTTCAAGACAAGCTGGAAGTTTTACGGCGAGCATCCGACGCATCCGTGACGTTTGAAGTGAACTGCTGCTGAGGCGGAGACAGTCGATGGACAGAAGACGTTTTCTGCAGAACATGGCCACAGGCGCGATGGCGCTTCAGAGTTTTGTGGCGAGTGGAGAAGCTCTCGCTTCTGTTGGAGATGTGTCTGCCAGGCGCAGAAGCACTATGCGCGCGGAGGATGTTTCTGTTGAAGGGCATTCGCTGCTGTGCGAGTTTCAGCGTGGTGAAGAGCACTGGAAAGTTTATGAAGATTTGCGCACGCGCGATGGTGTGATTACGTTTCTTTCTTCGACGGGTGATGCGCTGGTGCTGCCGAAGACCGCGGAGGCGGTCTTTGCCGAGGATGGGCCGCAGTATCTTGGGCTCGACTTGAAAGATATCGGCATGACGGGCAGGGATCTGCTGGCCGACAAGCTGTTGGCGCATGGTGATCCTGTTGAAGACGAAGTGCGGAGGGCTGCGCCGCCGATGGATTCGGCGGTTCGCGGCGGACGCGGTTATCGCGCGCGGTGGAATACGATCCTCGGCACGCGCGAGTGCAGCGATACGATGCCGGTGTATCCGAGCGGTAATACGCGTACGTATCATCCGCAGCAGTATTTTCATGAGTTGACGCAGGAGCGCGCTGCGAAGCGGCATGAAGGGCTGGTGGGCGGATGGATGCCTGCGGTGCGAAAAGTTCTTCCCGGCGATGACGGCTCGTATTACGAGGTGGTGGTCTTTGGCGACGTGCTGGCGAAGGACCGCTTCATTGTGCAGACGTGGCACCGCACGGCGCAGATTCGGGATGGCAAGGTTCTGAAGGTTGTGTATGGATACAGCTATCCGGCGTATACGCGGCGGCGGCAGGCTCCGAAGGCGGAAGAGTTTTATGCGGCGCTGCTCGAATTTGCGGAGTATTGGGACCGGCTGATGGAGGATCTGGTTGCGATTACGCTGCCGGATAAGAGCTGGAGCGATATGGTGACGCACGCGTTTGTGAAAGAGCAGATTGTGCGGCCGGGTGGCGTGTATCCGAAGTATGGGGCTGTGGATCGGGATTACTACGGGCCGGAGTACGACGGATTTCAGGACATCTTTACGATGTCGCTTTACGCGAACCTGGAATGCGGACGGTTTGCGCAGGCGCGGGATGTTTTTGACAATTACTTTTCGCAGTTTGTGGATGCGCGCGGAGTGGTGAATATGCGCGGGCCGGAGACGGGACAGTTTGGGCTTACGCTCTGGCTGGTGGCGCGTTACTACCACTACACACGCGATGAGGCTTTGCTGCGGAAGCATCGGGAGAAGATTGAGGCGGCTGCGCTGCTGTTGCAGGAATTGCATGAGGAAGCGCTGCAGTTGCCGGCTGCCGATCCGGGGTATGGGCTGATTCATGGATGGTGCGAGTCGGACTCGTGTTTGATGCCGGACCCTTCGGTGTGGTGGAAGCCTTATTTTGCGAATAGCGCATTTGCTGTGCGCGGGTGGCGCGAGGTTGCGGCTGTATGGCGCGGGCTGGATGCGAACGGCGCGGCCTCGGCGAACTCGTGGATGCGGAGCAGCGAGCAACTGCGGGCCGCGCTGGCGAAGAGTATCGATGCGAATACGAAGCGCGGGATGACTCCTGCTTATATTGGTCCGCTGCCGGGGACTTCGATGACGTTTTTGGAATCGATTGAGAAGGAGCGGCCGAGCGAGCAGGGATGGCCGCATCGCTGCTATGCGGAGCTGCTGCAGGCGGGCGTGATTCCGGAAGCGCAGGCGAATACGGTGATTGATTGTATGCGCGCTTACGGAGCGACGACGCTGGGCGTGGTGGCCAACGTGGAGCCTCCGCATCCGAGCGGGCGCGATCTGCTTGGGTTTATCTCGTATGGCTATGCGCAGGAGCTGCTGCGGCTCGATCGCATTGAGGAATACATTTTGTTTCTCTATGCGCATCGGTATCATGTGCACTCGCGCGGCAGTTGGACGGCGGGTGAGGTTACGGGCGTTACGGGAGATGGCGCTTTGTTCTGTATTCCGTCGCAGCAGACGATTCCGCTGCTGGTGCGGTGGATGCTGGTCTTTGAGGATTCCGACGCTGAGTGTTTGTACTTTGGCCGCGCGCTGCCGCGCGAGTGGGTCGCTTCCGGAAAGACGGTTGCGATTGAGAATGCGCCGACGCGGTGGGGACGTGTGAGCTATCGGCTGGAGCGGCGTGGAGAAAATCAGATGGCGGCTTCGATTGCGCTGGCGGAACAAGGCGCGCTTCCGGAGCGGCTCCAGGTGAGTTTTCGCTTGCCTGCGGGGAAAACGCTTGCTTCGCTGATGGTGAATGGCAAGGCCGTTCCGGCAAGTGGGCGGCATAACGATGCGGCGGTTTTTACGACGCGGGGCGAGCGAAAGTTTGCAGTGATGGCAACGGTGAGTTGACAGGCGGAGGGTTGTGGCGTGTGAATTGTAAGCAGCGGTCGAGAGAACGTTTACTGAATCATTGAGCAGAGCCGGCACAGGCAGGCCGGACGCGGGAGGGAAACGATGAATTACGGGTTGAGTCGCAGGAGGTTTCTGGGTGGAGCGGCGGCTACGGGTGCGGCCACGTTTCTCGCATCGAGCAAGGCTGCCCTGGGCGCTGCTACTTGCGGCGAGCAGGCGGCGATGAATGGGGCAATGAATGGATCAGAGGATACCGCGAATAAGTATCTGGTGGAGGCTTCGGTTGCCAAGGCGCAGTGGAAGGCGAAGCCGTTTCCGATGCCGGATGTGCGGCTGCTGCCGAGCTTCTGGAAGGACATGATGGAGCTGAACCGCAGCTATCTTTACTCGCTGCCGAATGAGCGGCTGGCGCATAACTTCCGCGTGAATGCGGGGATTGCTTCGACGGCCGATCCGCTGGGCGGATGGGAGGCGCTGGATTGCGAGCTGCGCGGGCATTATGTGGGGCATTATCTTTCTTCGTGCGCGCTGATGTATGCGAGCACCGGCGATGCGTTTCTTGCGGCGAAGGCAAACGAGCTGGTGGCGATGCTGGCGGAATGCCAGGCGAAGGATGGTTATCTGAGCGCGTTTCCGGCAGAGTTCTTTGACCGGCTGCGCAATCACAAGCGCGTCTGGGCGCCGTTTTATACGTACCACAAGATCATGGCCGGGCTGATCGAGATGAATCAGCACGCGGGCAACCGGCAAGCGCTGGAGATGGCGACGCGGATGGCGGATTGGGCGGCGGCGTATTCGGCTCCGTTCAGCGATGCGGATTGGCAGAGGGTTCTGCTGGTGGAGCAGGGCGGGATGAACGAGGCTTCGTTCAATCTGTATGCCATTACCGGCAAGGCGAAGTACCGCGATCTTGGATATCGCTTTGAGCACCATAAGATCTTCGATCCGCTGGCGGCGGGGACGGATATGCTTGGCGGCAATCATGCGAATACGAACATTCCCAAGGTGATTGGCGCGGCGCGTGGGTATGAGCTGACGGCGGATGAGCGGTATCGCCGGATCAGCGAGAACTTTTACCGGATGGTCACCGAGCATCATATTTATTGCACGGGCGGCACGAGCAATGACGAGTTCTGGCACGCGCCGGATGCGATTGCGTCCGAGCTTGGGCCGGCGGCGGAGGAATGCTGCTGCTCGTACAACATGCTCAAGCTCACGCGGCATCTCTTTGGGCAGAATCCGGATGCGAAGATGTTTGATTACTACGAGCGGGTGCTGATGAATGTGCGCTACGGCACGCAGGACCGCAATGGGATGCTGATGTATTACGTGTCGCTCGAACCGGGAATGTACAAGACCTTCGGCACGCCGTTTGACGCCTTCTGGTGCTGCACCGGCACGGGGTGCGAAGAGTATTCGAAGCTGACGGACTCGATTTACTTCCATGACGATTCGTCGGTTTACGTGAACCTGTTTGTTCCTTCGACGCTGGACTGGAAGGAGCGGGGATTGAAGCTGCGGCTTACGACAAAATTTCCCGAAGAGGATCGCATTACTTTCACTCTCGATGCCGCTCCCGCAAGCCGCACGGCGCTGAAGATTCGCGTGCCGTATTGGGCTACGCAGGGTGTGAGCGTGAGCGTGAATGGCGATGCGCAGAATGTGACGGCGACGCCTTCCACGTATCTGACGCTGGACCGCGAGTGGAAGACGGGCGATGCGGTGACGTTGGAGATGCCGCTGGCGCTGCACATCGACACTGCGCCGGATGACAAGACGGTGCAGGCGGCGATGTACGGGCCGCTGGTGCTGGCCGCGCTGCTGGGAACGGATGGGCTGACCACGTCGATGATCTACGGCGGCAACGCTCCGCGCGGCTATGACGACGGCTATCCGATGCCGGAGGTCGATTTGCGCCCGCACATACACCACGGCGCGCAGGGCGAAGCGCCACCGCCGCAGCCGGATGCAGACGCGGCCTGGTTTGAGCAGGTGGAGGCTTCCTGGGATTATCCGCTGCGCTTCCACACCAAGGGACGCGGGCCGGTTCATACGCTGGCGCCGTTGAACCGGATTATGGATGAGCGCTACTCGGTCTATCTGAAGCGCGTCGAGAATGTTTGAGCGGGTAGTGGGCCAATCTGAAAAAACAGCCCTCGGGGGCTAAAGCCCCGGAGCTTCTTTTGTGTTGTCTGCGGCACGACTGAAGTCGTGCCCTTTCAAAACAGATTTAAATTGCCCCACTACCTTTGAGCGGTTTCCCGCGCCTGCGCACGTACACTGAAGAGACGAAGAATGCGAGGCTATGAGCGCAGCCATCGAATTCCGCAATCTCTCTTTTGCGACCCGGCAGGGCCGAAGCCTGCTCGACAACATCTCTCTCGCGCTCGAACAAGGCACCACGACGGCGATACTGGGCCGCAGCGGATCGGGGAAAACGACTCTGCTGCGCACGGTGAATCGCATGGTTCAGCCAACCGGCGGGGAGGTGCTGATCGATGGCGAAAGCATCTCCGAGGCGGACGTGATTGCCTTGCGCAGAGGCATCGGCTATGTGATCCAGGAGACGGGTCTCTTTCCGCACTTTACTGTTGAGCGCAATGTTGGCCTTGTGCTCGAAGCGCAGGGACGCAGCCGCGAGGAGCGCCTGCTGCGGAGCCATGCCCTGCTCAAAGCCGCCGGGCTCGATCCATCCATCTATGCCCGCCGTTTTCCGCACCAGCTTTCGGGAGGGCAGCGCCAGCGCGTCGGGCTTGCCCGCGCTCTTGCCGCGGAGCCGAAGATCCTGCTGATGGATGAGCCCTTTGGGGCTCTTGACCCGCTGACGCGGTGCGAGATGCAGGAGATGCTTCGCCATTTGATGGACGGCATGAAAAAGACCGTCGTGCTTGTGACGCATGATCTCGATGAGGCTCTGTACCTGGCCGATCGCATTGTGCTGTTGCAGGAGGGCAGGCTCATTGCCGATCTTGCCCCGGATGTATTTCTGCGTTCCACGCTGCCCGAGGTCGAAGCCTATCGCCACGCTTTTCACCACGGCGCGCAAAGCGCGGCCTCCGGAAATTCCGTTCGCGGGAGCCGCGCATGAACTCCGCCTTCCTTGCGCAGAATGGCGCGACGATTCTCAGCCTCACGATCGAGCATCTCTGGCTTACTGCCGCGGCGATGCTCTTTGCCGCCGCTGTTGCCGTGCCGGCGGGGATCTGGCTTACCCGCTCACCGGGCTGGGCAAAGCCGGTTATCGGCGCGGCAAACATTTTGCAGACTATCCCCTCGCTTGCCATGTTCGGTTTTCTGCTGCCGTTGCCCTGGCTTGGGGAACGCGCGGCGCGGATTGCGATTGTTGCGCTGACGGCATACGCGCTGCTGCCGATTCTGCGCAATACGTACACGGGAATTCGCGGCATCGACCCTGCGGTGATGGAAGCGGCGAGCGCGCTTGGGCTCACCGGGATGCAGCGCCTCTTCAAGGTGGAGCTGCCGCTGGCCGCGTCGTTTATTCTGGCGGGGCTTCGCACGGCAACCGTCACCTGCATCGGCATTGCCACGATTGCGGCCGCGGTGGGCGCGGGCGGGCTGGGCGAGCTTATCTTCCGCGGCGTG
>JASHPD010000229.1 GCA_030038315.1 Acidobacteriaceae bacterium | reverse complement strand
CGATGCGCCGGATGCCAGAGAAAGGGCCACGACCCTGGCACATGACACGCTGGCTCCGCTGATCCGGCGGGATTTCGCGCTTTCCGATCTGCCGGGTTCGCGGGCCAGGCGCGTGCTGGAAGACCGGGCCCCGGAATGGGAGTGGCCCAAGCACGGCGATGTGCTGGACAGCGCCGACCTGCGCACGGTCGAGCGCGGACTGAGCCAGATGCGCGCGCTCAAGCCGGACGAAGAGCGTCTAATGACAGCCAGCCGCGAGGCGCGCCGGCGCACGCGGGTCGGCATCCTGGTGGCAATGCTGCTGATGGCAGTGCTTGGGGCCGGATGGCTGGCCTGGGGAGTGAAGCGCTACTTTGTTTCGCTGCGGGACACGATGATCTCCGACGCCGTGAACGCGCAGGCGAATGTGAAGCACGGCGATCTTTTGCTGGGGCTGCTCGATGCGATGGACGCGGAGCGCATTCGCGAGTCCTGGGAGATGTATCTATTGGCGCCAATGGAGCATTTGATTCCCCATGCGTCGCACGATGCCGACATCTTCAAAGCATTGCAAAAGTCGGTTCAGCTTCGCGAAATTTACCGGATGGATCTCGACGAGCACGCCTACCATCTGGGCGCGTGCGCGGTGGCGCTCGATCCCGAGCGGCCGAACCGCCCGCTCCTTACGCAGCGCATTACCGAGCAGGGCGTCGAGGATTTTCTCGGCGGGCATCTGCTGCCGGACGACATGGCCGTGATTCCCGGCATTGGGTGCGACCCGGCGAGCGAGACGGTAGTATTTTTCCGCAATCAGCCGGGCACAAAAGCGGGCGATTTCAATCCGCAACATGCGATTTTTGTGTGGCACAAAGGGAGTGTTAAGACAATTCCGCTGCCGGAGGAAGTCTTCTGTTATACCCGGCCGAACTGGCTTCATCTGTCTCCAGGTGGATCGACGATTACCTTCGCTGCGGATTTTAAGTTCGGATACTTCCGTCTTGCGGTAATGAAGGTCGCAACCGGAGCCCTCCAACTGATCGATGGGCTCGCGACATCCAGGGGCACGCTGTTTACTGCCGACGGACGCTATCTTTTGGACAGCCATGTCAAGCTGCTGCCCCCAGACTTCCTCGTAAATGGGGATCCTGATGCGCTGTTGGTCAATCTGGCCGATCTGAAAGCGCCGAAACCGGAGTTTTCTCCGATTGTGGGGGATATACCGTACGCAATGGCGACAGGGAAAGTTGGGCAAGAAGATGCTGTTGCATACGCTGCCGAGCTCGATTCGGACACGAACGGCGATTGGAACCTGGTCAGCGTCTACCGCATTGCGGATGGCGTGCATTACGACCTGCACCTGAAGGTGAATCCAGGCCAGCAGGTTGACGGCATTGCCCTGTCGCCGGACGGCAGGCTGGTTGCCACGGACGTGGGCGGGACGCTGGACCTGTGGTTTGTGCCGAGCCCTTTTACGGATAGCTCGTTTACGGATTTTGATGACAGCCTTGATTTGCTCGACAAAGACCCGCTGTTCCGGCGCCTGAAACATTTCCCGGATAACAAGACAAAGCCGGAGGAGGTTCGGTTGCACAACTTACCGCGGCTGGACAGTTGCTCTACTAAACCTACACCACACCCGCCTGCGACGGAGGTTCTATTGTACAACCTACCGCGGCTGGACAGCTTTCCGGTTGCAACGGGTAAAGCGAATGAGGGAGCCTATGCCTTCAGCCGGGACTCGCAGATGCTGCTGACGGCGGAATACTACTGCGTGGATTGCATCGACAACCCGAATGCCCCAGTAACCGGCTTTCTGCACATGTGGAATTTGTATCCGCTCTCCCAGGAGCAGGTAGACCGGACGCTGAAGAAACCCACGGATCTATACGACGAGGGCTGCAAGCTGGTGGACAACCTGATTGAGGACCTCGCTGCGAATCGCGGCATACTGGCGGAAGCGCCGAATCTGGATTATGGCGCGATGTATGCGCGTTGCAAACGCCGCGGCGGCTCGCATTGAGAAGCCAGGCAGTGAGCTAGACGTTCGTCACTCGCTCTAGGAAACGAATTCGAGGGGCCGGCTGCTATAACGGTTTTCCAGTTGCTGTAGAGCGAAACCGCAACTGGTAAGTGGCTTTTTCCTGAAAGAAAAAGCCACCTTGGACCACGCTTGAAATGCCTCATGCGAACTGGAAAACCGCTCTAAGCGTACTGGCATCGCCAGGCACATCGGCTGGCAAGCCTTTCGGCGTTCGCTGGCAATGCTTCTCCGCGCCAGGCGCGCAGGGGAATGGCACGTCGCTTGGGACAGAGTCAGCCTCAGCCGCTCCTGCTGAGCTCATTCAGGCGAAGATAGCAATAGAGGGGCCAGGCATGAGCGTGGGCACACCAGGGGATGGCGGTCGAAAGTCCGCTGGTGGGAAGCAGTGACGAGTCGAGGCTGTCGGACGCCGACCAGCGGCCAGTCCAATAGTCGGGATAATGCGCAGCATAAGTATCGAAGGTCATGCGGCGAAGCAGATTGTGCGCGGCTGCGGGATCGAAGGTGGCAACGCCGAGAACCAGCGGGCCGTTCAGCGCGTACCAGAAGCCTCCATTCTCCCGGGAGCCCTCGGGAGTTCCGGGGCGCACCATCGGTTTTTCGATCTGGCGCGGGCCGAGCGCTTCTCCGGCAAGAAGCCGGCTCTGGAGCTGCTCGAAAAGGCGGCGTTTGCGTTCCATGCTGAATTCGGGAACCAGCAGTGTGTAGCCCTGCGGCTCCAGCCACATGTTGTCCTCGCCCAGCGGTGTGTGGAGGTCCATCCAGGCGCGGCGCGGGAAAGCCCGGTCGTCGAGGTCGCGATTCCAGGCGGCATGTAATTCGGTGCGGTACTCGCGCATTGCGGCGGTCAATTCGTCCGCCTCGGGCAGTTGCAGCGCATCGATCGCCGCGGCCAGGTCGCCCAGGATGACGAGCGCCATAACGGAATTCATGTGGCTTTCGCTCACGGTGAATTCGGCGTTGTATGGAATGGCGCTCGGCCACCAGCCGAACATGTCGTTCCAGTCGGAGTTCCAGCGGCTGATGATGCCGTGCGATGCGGTTCCGACACGGTCACGCAGAAAAAGGAAAGCTTGGCGGACATGGGCCAGGCCGGTGTCGCGGCCGGAGTTTTCGAGCGGATAATATCCGATGATTTCGGTCAGAAGCGCTCGATCGCGTGTGACCCGGAGATATTCGGCGAGAAGCAGAAAGAAGTACAACTGCTGGTCGCTGGTTTGCTGCGCGCCGCTGGGGCACCACCCAAAGCCCTCGTCGTTGAGCTGGACGAGGCCGTCGGGCAGGATGCGCTTCATGATGAAACGTAATGTGGAGCGGGCGACGGGCGGATTCGTATGGCAGAAGGGCAGTGCCTGCTGAGCGAGGTCCCGGCTGGATGCCATGTTGCCCCAGATGTAGTCGTACATGGTGCCTTGGGGGACGACCGTCTCGTCGTAGTACTCGCGCCATGTGGTCATGGCTTCCAGCGCCGCGGCATTCCAGAGCATTTCCCGGCGGAGGACAGGATCTGATTCGCTCGAAAAATTGGGCAGCGCGCGCAGCCACGCATCGCCGAAGGCGGAGCCCAGCGGCTTTGCGGACGCGGGCGCAGCGAGCGCGGCGCAGAGTGAGTCGATCTCTGCGGTGTCGCGCGTATATCCCGTGACGAAGGCGAGGGTGCGGCTTTCTCCGGGCTGCAAGGTGAGCGCAGCGCTGACGCCGATATTGCGTTGGCCGGCCGAATCGTTCTGCGAGACGGGGGTCAGGCCGCCGCTTATCGCGCGGACAAAAAGCGTGGGCGGGAACTGCTCGAAGCGGCACATTTTTCCGGGGGGCGCGAAGGTGAGCCGGCGTTTGCCGCGTGCGGTGAAGGATGCCATCACGATCCCGTTGACGGGCGCGGCGGCCGGCTCAATGGGCCAGGTCGCGCCATTCTGGTCGGTATCCCACGCGGCAAAGAGCTGCTGATATTTGGCGCGGATGATCTCGGTGTAGCGGAGCTCGAGCGGAGCCGAGCCGCTGTTGCGCAGCGTGACCTGGGTCAGGAATCCCGAGGTACCATCGCGGAGGTTGGTCGAAGGCCGAACGGAAAGCGTGCGCGTCACGAGAAGCGACGGAGCAAGGGCGTAGTCGTAGCGCGCGAAGCCGATGCCAAAGCGATGGGCGGCAGCGTTAGCTGCGGGCGCGTCGAGCCCGATCAAATCGTGACGCTGGCCGGAGACTTCGACGGCGGCGGAGTTGGCTCCGCCCCAGCGGGCGTCGCCCTGGTTCATGCGACCCCAGGCGCGTTCGCCGGTGAGGATCTGGCAGAGCCCGCTGGCGTGGGTGAAGAGAGTGAGGCGGTAATTGCCGGTGAGGAAGAACGGATCGTCGGGAATCATGGGAGCGCCGTCTCGCTGCGGGCTGCTCGGGAAGCGCATGGGGCCCGTGTAGCGGTAGGCAGGCAGACCATAGTCGTCTTCGATCCACTCCCCGAGAGAAGAGTTCGAGGCACCGGTTGTGGCCCAGGCAGGCGTGGTCGATGTGGCAAGAGAAGTAGCCGCGAGCGCTCCAACTCCGGCGAGAAAGCTACGGCGGGTGACGTGGTCGGCGGGTGACACGTAAGGCCTCCGGAGAGATAAGTTTCCTGGCAATTTCCGCTTCAGCGCGTATTGTACGTACAAACGTTCATCCGGTCAATATGAATCGAGAATCGTAACCTCCCCAGCCGCTTATCTTTTAATTTTCCGGGCAGGTGCGGAGCGAGGCTGGCGGGCCAGACGGATCGCATAGCTGTACAGGTCTCCCCGGCAGGCGGAATCTTCGTAGAGAATGGGCCGGCCCTTCACATCGTAAGTAGTACGGCGAACCGACAAGATCGGAAAGCCGCTCTTTACTTTCAGCATCCGGCTCAGGCGGCGGTCCGTTACTGCCGCTTCAATGATGTTCTGGCATTCGCCCAGATGGAGGCCGTGGGACTCGATGAGGGTGTAAAGCGAGCCCGAGAAGTCTTCGTCGGGGCCAATCCCAATCGCCTCTGTCAGCTCGTCAACGGAATGCAGAATCGGGTTGCCATCTGCGAAGCGAAT
>JASHPD010000020.1 GCA_030038315.1 Acidobacteriaceae bacterium | reverse complement strand
CAACGAGCGCGGCGAGGTAACCGAATGTACGATTCACAACGTTATGGTTGCTAGAGGAGAAAAGTTCATTATGCCGCCGCTCCGGTGCGGGTTGCTTCCGGGTGTTTATCGGCAACACCTGCTGACGACGCATCCGGAGATCGAAGAAGCCGTAATCGCGCTGGAAGATGTTCGATCCACCGACCGCATCTTTATCTTCAACTCTGTGCGGGGACTGCGGACGGCACGCATCGCCAACGGATTGCCCGTTAGCTGAGGCGGATGGTTCCGCGCCGCGCCAGCACCAGCACAATGCCCAGTGCCGCGATCACGCAGATCAGCGCGAAGAGGAATGCGCTGGCATAGCCGAAGACGCTGATGACTGCTCCGGCAGCAGGGCCTACGAGAAAGAACGATACGTCGGAGAATCCCGTGTAGACGCCAAGCGCCGTTCCGCGGTTCTGCTCTGGCACCTGCTGCACAGCCTCCACGCCGATGGCCGGAAAGACCAGCGAAAAGCCGAAGCCCGTCAGCGCTGCGGCAACCGACGCCACCCACGGAGAATGGCTCAGCCACAGAATCAGCGTGCCCAAGGACTCGACGGCCAGTGAGACGATGGCGACGGGAAAGCCGCCGAAACGAGGGATCGAGTGGATGAAAAGAATGCGCACGAATACATACGCAATACCGAAACAGGTCAGACACAGCGCCGCGCCGTTCCAGTGACGGCTGGTGTAGAAGAGCGTCACAAAGGTTGCGAGCACGGAGTAGCCTACGCCGCCCAGCGCCAGCGCCGTGCCATGCGCTGCTACGCGCTTGAGCACGCTTTTGAAAGAAAGCGCTTCGCCGAGCACGGCCGGAATTGATTGCTTGAAGGCTGCAAGCATAAGGCTCGCCGCGCAGATTGCAATGGTGAGCACGCCAATCGATTGCAGGCCCCAGCGGCCTTCGAGAATCACGCCCAGCGGCGCGCCCAGCGCAATCGCGCCATAGGTGCTGATGCCGTTGAAACCGATGACGCGCGCCGTGTGCTCCTGCCCCACGGCGCTGATGCCCCACAGCGTGGAGCCGGTTGAGCCCAGGCTTTCACCCACGCCAAGCGCCAGACGGCTGGCGATGAGCGTTGTTATGCTCACCAGCGGCATCGTGCGCAGAAGGTCAGCGCCAAGTAGCAGCGCGCCGCTGGCCACGCACATACCCATTCCCCAAAGAACGGCAACTTTGGCTCCGTCGCGGTCTGAGATGCGGCCCGCCCATGGGCGGCTGATAAACGTGGCAATGTATTGGATGCCGATAACCATTCCAGCAAAAACCGCCGAGTAGCCCATGCCCAGATGCACGTAAGGCGGCAAAACAGCCAGCGGAAGCCCGATGGATAGGTAAACGATGAAAGTAAAAGAGGTATAGCTGATAATGCGCAGGGTAGTGGCCACCTGCGAGCTGCTGGTGGGCGGCGCTGTAAAGTTGGATGTGGGGGCGTTCAAGCTCCAGTATACCGAGGACTGGCCATCCAGGTAGACGCGCCTTCGACGCCACGCGGCAATGGTGGCCCTCCCGTTGGTCGGAGATAACGAGCCATACGGCGTATGGCTATAAGGCTTTTCATTTCACACTTCACGATTGAGTTTTGGCCATATAAGGGAAACTGTTTCCTTGATGTGGGATGAAATTCCATTCCCACGTAAACTGAACGTATGCCTGCAGGCTTCCATATTGAGAACTTCGGCTGCCGCACTGCTCGTGCCGATGGAGAGGCTGTGGCCGTGCGCCTGCAGGCATCGGGGTTAGTGGAGTCGCTGATGAGCGAGGCGGAGGTTGTCGTGGTGAATACGTGCAGCGTAACTGCAGAGGCCGACCGCGAGGCTCGCGCATACATTCGCCGCGCGCATAGGCTGAATCCGTCTGCGCGCATCGTCGTTACCGGTTGCTATGCGCAGCGCGCGCCGGAGGAGCTGGCCGTGCTCGAAGGCGTTGCTGCGGTTGTTGGCAACAGCCATAAGGCTTTTGCGCCGGAGATAGCGCTCAGTCTCGCTGCCAACTCAACCAGCGAACCGTCCATCGTTCCGCTCCACTCGCTCGTTAACTCCGGCACGCAAATCTGGGCCGACGACAGCTTTGCGCACTCGTTTCTAGAGAGAGCGCAGGTTGTGCCCGGCGTGGATCCCGGCTCGCAGACGCGGCCGAACCTCAAGATTCAGGAAGGATGCGGGAACCGCTGCACTTTCTGCGTGATTCCGCAAACGCGCGGCCATTCTCGCAGCTTGTCAGAAGAAAGTGTGCTCAAGCAGGTGCGCGGCTTTGTGGAAACTGGCGGCAATGAGTTGGTTTTTTCGGGAATCAATCTTGGCCGCTGGGGGCGCGATCTGGAAGCGAAGCCCACGCTGGCTGCGCTTGTTCGCGCTATTCTTGCGGAAACCAGCCTTCCGCGCTTGCGGCTTAGCTCGATTGAGCCGATGGACTGGGATGCGGAGCTGATCGCGCTCTTCCGCGACTTTGCGCCCACGCGGCTGGCGCGTCATGCGCATCTGCCGCTGCAATCCGGTTCGGACGCTGTGCTGCGCCGCATGCACCGCCGCTACCGGCCGTGGCACTACGTTGAGAAAGTGGCTGCGCTGGTTGCTGTTTGCGGCGATGAACTGACACTTGGCGCGGATGTGATGATCGGTTTTCCCGGCGAAACCGACGCCGAATTTGCCGAAACCTATGAGATGATCCGCGCGCTGCCGTTTGGCTATCTGCATCTGTTTCCGTTTTCGCCGCGGCCCGGCACGCGGGCGTGGGATATGCACCGACAGGCGCCGGTTCCGCCCAAGGTTGTGGATGAGCGGATGAAGGCGCTGCGGGAACTTGCCCGCGAAAAGACGCGCGCGCATCGCCGGGCCATGTTGGGCCGCACGCTGGATGCGATCACACTGCACACGCCGACCGAGCTCGCCGCGCGGAACAAGACCACGGCGCTGACGCAGAATTTTCTGCCGGTCGAAATCGAAGGCAGCATCGAGGCGAACCGGCTGGTTTGCGTGTGTGCGGAAGAGTTTGCGGAAGATTTCGCCCTGCGCGCCGTTGTGAAATAAGGCATAAATTGGCCAAACGGCTGCGTTATGCGTTATTCCTCCGGTCTGCATGTCCCTGGTTTGGGCAACGGGATTTGCGGGGGAGAAAAAGTCCATGAGCGGGAAAGCGAAAGCGACTTTGGGAAGGGTTACAACGGAAGGCGATCAGCTTTATTACGAGGTACGCGGGCAGGGGCGTCCGCTGTTGATGATTGCAGGCGGGCTGGGCGATGCGGGGATATACACCTTCGTCGCCGACATTCTCGCGGACCAGTTCAAAGTAATCACCTACGACCGCCGGGGTCAATCGAGAAGCACGCGGCACGATCCGCAGAACTTCGAGATAAGCCAACAGGGCCGCGATGCAGCCGCGGTGATACGCGCGGCGGAAGAAAGATCCGCAATCGTTTTCGGCAGCAGCAGCGGAGCGGCGATCGCACTGGAGCTGGCGCGGAGCCAGCCGGAGGTTGTGCAGGCATTGATTGCGCATGAGCCGCCAGTGCTCCGGATACTGCCCGACGCCGACAAGTGGTTGGCCTTTATCGCAGGCGTGTATGCAAAGGCTCTGAGCGGCCATATGGAAGAGGCCGGTCAGGAGTTTATGGCGTCGATTGTTGCGCCAGCCGCGACTCCGGATTTTGGTCTCGACAGCAGTGTGTTTCAGGGGATACAGGAACGCCAGCAGGAGACCGGAAGCGGCGAGTTCGGCATGCGCTGCGAGCTTTTGCCGGTTGTCAACTACAGGCCCTGCGTGAGCGAACTGAAGAAGAGCGGCATGAAGATCGTAATGGGCATCGGGAAGGTCACGCTTGACGTCAGCGCCTACTATGGCCGGACGGTGCCGATCCTGAGCAAGGAGCTAGACTGCGCGATGGTGACCTTTCCAGGCCATCACGGTACCTACATGGTGAATCCGCACGAGTGGACTGCAACGCTCCGAGGCATCCTGCACACGGTGTAACTGTGTGCAGAACAAGGACCGCGCAAAGGGATGAAACGGAAAGGTGCCTGTTGCGACGCGCGGCGGCTCCAAAGGAAAGCCGCACCAATGCTATACTCAGGTTGCGTTTCCCACCGGCACAATTCCACCCGGCAGGACCGCAATGGAGGAGCATCATCGCATTCGATAAACGATCGGCCAAGTCCTTTATCCGCATCAACGAGCGCATCCGCGCCCGCGAAATTCGCGTCATTGACGAAAACGGCGAACAGCTAGGCATTCTGCAGCCCTTTGAGGCGCTGAAGATCGCCCGCGAGCGCGGCCTCGACCTCGTTGAGGTTTCGCCCAACGCCGTGCCGCCCGTCTGCCGCATTCAGGACTACGGCCGTTATCTCTACGAAAAGGAAAAGAGCGAGCGCGCAGCCCGCAAGAAACAGAAGGTCATCACCATCAAGGAAGTCAAGTTTTCTGTCACTGTGGACGAGCACGACTACCAGACCAAGAAGAACCAGGCCGTCAAGTTCCTACTCGGCGGCGACAAAGTAAAGGCGAGCCTGCGTTTCCGCGGCCGTCAGATGGCCCACCGCGACCTCGGCTACAACATCATCAACCGGCTCATTCAGGATATCGGCGAGGCCGGTGTCGTCGAGTTCATGCCGCGCATGGAAGGCACGATTCTGCACGCCATCCTTGCGCCTAGCAAGAAAGCTGAAGCCGCAAAGCCTAAGCCCGCCGTTCCTGCGCAGCCCGCTCCGGTAGCGCCCGCCGCGCAGTAACGCTTAGCAGAACAATCGTGAAAGCCGCCTCGATTCGGGGCGGCTTTCTTGTTTTTGCCCACCTCACTGCCCCGGCCCAAGCCCCAGCGCCTGCAAATACCCCGGATTTTCCCGCTCGTTCGCAAACCGGATCTTCGTCAGCAGGTCGGCAAACGCCGCGTCAATATCCGCCTGCGGAGGCCGCGCCGCGGCGCGCTTTTCTGCCTCCGCCGTGCCGGTGGGCAGCTTGGCGAAGGCCACAATCTCATCCCAGTGGACCGGCTGGTCAAAGGTGACCACCGACCGCGTCGTGTCCATCCGCTTGTAGGTCCAGAAGGCCCAGCCTACGCGGTTCGCGTTGAGCGTCTCGCGGAAGCCCCGTATCCAGTCGTCCGTGTTCTCGCCCGACTCGCCCAGCCAGATCGGTACATGATATTTGCTTCGGAAATCGAGATACGGCTGGATCACGCTCACGTCCGTCGTCGGCGTCCAGTATTTGTGCAGCGTATACATCATGTTCGGGTCGAACGGCCCGCTGAAGACCGAAAAATCCGTGTCCCAGTTTGCGCCGCCCAGAATCAGCACGTGGTTCGGGTCCACGGTGCGAATCGCCGCCGCGATCTTTCGGTACACCGGCTCCAGATCGCCGTGGAATTGCCTGTATGCGGGCCAGTTGGGAAGCGGTTCGTTCAGCAGGTCATAGCCGAGCACGGTGGGATTGTCCGCATAGTGCCTGGCAATCCGCCGCCACACGGCCACGGCGTGCTCCTGCGCCTCCGGGCTCGAATAGAGCCACGGGTATCCCAGGCTGTCGTCGATGTTCGAGCCTGTCTGCCCGCCCGGCGCGCAGTGCAGGTCGAGAATCACGTAGATTCCGTCCTTGCGCGCCCATTGCACCAGCCGGTCCACCAACTCGAATCCCTCGGCGTTGTCCGAGTCAAAGAACTTCCAGTGCAGCGGCACCCGCACCGAGTTGAAGCCGTCCCGCCTGATCCGGTCCATGTCGGCTTCCGTAATGTAGTTCTCGCGCCACTCGCGCCAGAAGGCTTCAGCCTTCGCCGGTCCCAGCAGCTCCCGTGTCAGGTCTTCAATCTCATGCGGAGCCTGCGGCCCCTTGTCGAGATCGAACATATAGCCTTCCACTTCAAACCAGTTTCCGAGGTTGATTCCCTTGAGCAGCAGCGGCCGTCCGCTTCCGTCCACCAGCTCCTCGCCATGCGTGTGCACAAATCCCTGCGCGCTCCCCGGAGCCGTCGTGTCAGCCGGTGCGCCATAAGAGACAGAAGCCGCCAGCGCCGCCAGCAGGCAAGCGCCCAGAAGATGCAGAATGGTTGATTTTTTCACCGCAACAGCTTATCCCGCCCAACCTCAAGGGACAAGAGCCTCTTATTGCGCGCTTCAAGAGCCAGCCGCCTTGCATCCGCGTGGATTGCAGGGAGAATAAGAATGACGTAAGGCGGGGGTTGTCTTTGCGCATCTTCTATGTATGCTTGTGCCATGCTATTCAACCGGGCTTTTCGCGCGCAGCTAATTCTCACCGTATTTGTTGCTTTCGGCGCTGTTCTTCACGCCGCCGATGCGCCGCACTTTCCCACCACCGACGATCTGCGCCATCTGAAGGCGATGAGCGCTCCGAAGCTCTCACCCGATGGAACTGAGGTTCTGTTTACAGTGACGGACTCGACGGCGGACGGAGCGAAAAGCCATCTGTGGATTGTTGGAACGAGTGGCGGCGCGGATACGTTCCGCCAGCTTACCTATTCGCCGCCTTCGGACAAGCGCGGCGAGCGCGACGCCGAGTGGTCGCCGGACGGCAAGGCCATCTTCTTCCTGGCGCATCGCAGCGAGAACACGCAGCTCTTCCGCCTCGACATGCGCGGCGGCGAGGCCGCTCCTTACGATCTCAAGGTCACGCCGATTGTGGATGAGTCGAAGGCGAAGGACGCGATCCCGCCGGCGAGCGCCGAGAAAAAAGACGCCGGCAAACCGGCTGACGCAAAAGCGGAGCCGTTGCCCATCGACGTCAGCGGCTATGCGCTCTCGGCCGACGGCAAATGGCTGGCCGTGTGGGCGCGCGACCCGCAGACGCCGGGGGAAAAGAAGGAGAGCGAAGAAAAAGCCGACGCCGAGTGGATCAACCACGATTCGCACGGCACGCGGCTCTATCTCGCTGCGCTCAATGCGGACGGCGCGCTCAACGGCGCGCTCAAGCTCGTCGCCATTCAGCCCAACGTGCGCAACGCCGTCTGGTCGCCTGCTTCGGACAAGCTGCTGGTTGTTACAGAAGCTCCGAATGATCTTTCCGATCTTGGCCCTACTGGCAAGGCGTGGCTCGTAGATGCCACCACGCCGGAGAAACCGACGCGGATCGAGTCCATCCCCGCTACCGTTGGCGGGGTGGTCTTCTCGCCCGATGGTAGCGAGATTGCCTTTGGCGCGCAAACGCCGGAAGACGCGCCTCCCGGCTATGACGAACTCTTCGCGCTCGATGCGGCCGATGCCGCAGCAAAGCCGGTGCGCCTTGCCGCCGGATTCGTCGGCCAGTTGAACGCGGGCATGCTCTATTTTTCGCGCGAAGGTTCCAATCTCGCCGGTTCGCTGATTGCCACCGCCGGCATCGAAGAGAGCATCTCTGTTGTGCGGCTCTCGCTCGACGGCAAAACCAAGCCTGCCGCAATCGACCTTAGCGCTGCCGTCATTGCCGGACTCAACACGAATAAAAAGCAGACCGGCTGGGTCTGGCTCGCCGAAAGTGGCGGCCAGCCCACAAAGCTCTGCACCGCCGCCAAGCTCGGCTCGCCGTGCACTGCGCTGCCTATACCCGAGCTTGCGCCGAAGGATCTGCGCTCCGTTGCGCCCGAACTTGTTTACTGGAAGAGCGGACCGTTCACGGTCGAAGGTCTTTTGTACCTGCCGCCGCAAGCCCAATCCGGAAAAGTCCCGCTGATTGTTGATGTCCACGGCGGGCCCTTCGGCGCTTGGGAGAACCGCTACGATCCTTACGCGGACTTTTTTCTCGGCCACGGCTGGGCAATCTTCCGGCCCAATCCGCGCGGCTCGTCGAATTACGGCGTAGCCTTTGCCGCGGCCAATAAAAACGATCTCGGCGGCGGCGATTACAACGACATCATGGCCGGCGTGGACTACGTGCTCTCGAAATTCCCGCTCGACCCAGACAAGATGGCCCTGATGGGTTACAGCTACGGCGGCGAAATGGCCGCGTTTGTCGAAGGCAAGACCGGCCGCTTCAAGGCCATTATCTGCGGCGCGCCGGTGATCGACCAGTTCAGCGAATACGGCACCGAAGGTGGCTCCTGGTACGACCGCTGGTACTTCGGCGAGCCGTGGGAGCGTATGGCCGACGCCTGGCGTCAGAGCCCGCTTTCCGGCGCTGCCAAAGCCAAGACACCATTCCTGCTGTTGCAGGGCCAGGGCGACACCACCGACCCGCTTGGCCAGTCCGAGGAGATGTACCGCGCGCTCCGCCAGGAAGGTGTTCCAGTCGAGCTCGTCACCTATCCCCGTGAGAACCACGGCCCGCTCGCCATCGGTATCTTCGGACGCCCCTCGCCCGAGCCGTGGCACGGCTACGACGGTCGCCAGCGTATTATCGAGTTTCTCAGCAAAGCCTTTGGGGAGGACTAGCCGGGACCTGGCCGTCTAGGCTCTTTGCCTTTGCGCCAGAAAGCATTGGCGCCCCATCCTTGCGCGCTTCTTGCGAAAGGGTGGGACCACGATCAGCCATTCTCCGGAAAATTCCGCTTTCCACCCCCAAACAACCAGAGATTCAGCAGTAGAAACAGCGTCCCACCCACCGTAAACTTCAACCAAACCGGCGCATTCGAAGGCGAGAAGAATCCCTCCAAGCATCCCGCAATTACCAGCAGCGGTAGAACCCCCGCCACCAGCCGCGTAGCCTCCATCCCGCCCAGCGCAATGGCGTCCTTCCACTTGTATCCACCCGGAAAGACCATAGCCCGCGCCAGCCTCAATCCCGCCGCACCGGCAATCAAAATCGAAGGCAGTTCTAAAGAGCCATGAGGAGCTACAAAGCTCCACAAGCTCAGTGACATTCCAAAGTGATGGCAGGCCGCGCCCACCACCCCCAGCAGCATTCCGTTATTGAAGAGTGAAAACAGCGTCAGCAGCCCAAACGTAATCCCGCCGGCAAAGGTCACAAAGCTCACCGTCAGGTTGTTGGTCATAATCAGGCTTGTCGCCTGCGGAGCCGCACTCACCACCGAGTGCGTCCACATCTCGTGCCGCTCCATCGTGGCAATCATCTCCGGCCCCAGCACATGCCGCATGAACTCAATCCGCGTCGAAGTCAGAATCGCGCCCAGCACCCCGCAGGCCGACGTCAACAGCACCGAAGCCGCCACATACCTCACGTTCCGCCGGAAAATCACCGGATACTCATCGCGCAAAAGCCTCAGCAGCGACAAGGCGCTCGTTTTTCGCCCCGCGTAGATGATATGGTGAGCCCGGGACAGCAGTTGATTCACATGTGCAGCATAGGTTGCGGCCGTCGCGTCCCTTCGCAGCACGGAGAGATCGGCCGCAGCCTGCCGGTAAAGCAGTGCCATCTCGCGCAGTTCCTGGCGGGAAAGCTGCCCAACGCGCGAGAGCCGACCAGCGCCGGAGGCAGCCTCGCCGAGCAACGCTTCCAGACGGTTCCAGTAAGGCTGCCGCCGTTCAAGCCACAGATTGGAGACAATCTTCGCCATGAGCACGAATCCAGATCAGCTTAATCCAGAGCAGCACGCAATCGATACGCCGGAGCTTGTCGCCATTGAAATGCCACTCGCCGGTCTCGGCAGCCGCTTTCTCGCCCTGCTCGTTGATTCGCTCCTCTGGACCGCCGCAATCCTCCTGCTCGTCGTTCTCTTTATCTTTCTCATGCCTGCCATCCGGTCCTTCAACATGCTTTCCGCCCAATGGGCTTTCGCCATCCTCATTTTCGTCCTCTTCCTCTTCAACTGGGGCTACTTCACTTTGTTTGAAGCCTTCTGGAATGGCCAGACTCCCGGCAAGAAAGTCGCCCACATCCGCGTCATCCAGCGCTCCGGCCGTTCCATCGGCCTCTTCGAGTCCATGGCCCGCAACTTCATCCGCTACATCGACTCGCTCCCCACGCTCTACCTCACCGGCGTGCTTTCCATCCTGCTCACCCGCCAGCAGCAGCGCCTCGGCGACCTCGCCGCCGGCACTCTCGTCGTCCGCGACGAGCCCGTCGAATCCGCCCTCCGGTCCGGCTCCAGCTCGCGCACCTTCACCGCATCGAGCGTGGCTCCGCAATCCCTCCCGCCGGAGCCGCACATGCTCGTCACCCTCCCCGCCACCGCGCTCGCCAAACTCACCCCCGGCGACCTCGAAATTCTCGAAAACTTCCTTGCCCGCCGTCTCGACATGCCGCTCGAACCCCGCGCCGCGCTCGCCGCCCGCATCGCCGCCGCCCTCCAGTCCAAATCCGGCCTCGAAATCCCTCCCGGCGTCAGCACGGAAACCTTCCTCGAAGCCGTCGCCCATCAGTTCCGCGACCTCGCCCGGCTGGGCTGAAATAGCTCCCGGCGGAAATCCGGGGAACACGCATTTCCTGATGCACAAACTCGTGTGCACTACCGCGCCAACTTTCTGTAAACGTTTCACTTATCTCGGTAACAATTTCGTAACTTATTGCATCTCTGCACCTTCCAAAAACCTGCAAAATCCACCTTGACAATTCATGCGGAATGAGGATTTAATATGCCTCGGCTACAAAAGCCATTTTTTTGGTACCGCTAGCTTAAACGATTAAGCAATCGGCTACCAAAAACCATAATCAGACTGTTTTTCACTTCTGTTTCCATGAATTTCTCTGCAATTTCGCAACAGACGAATGCGGAGCGAAAACACAGAGGATGAGATCGGTAGTTTGTGTCCTCGGGCTGGGTTAAATCACCAAAAAGAGCTCACAGAGCTGAAACAAAGACTCAACCAGGCAACAAGCCTTTTCAACAAGGAAGGTCAGATGACAGTACTCAATTCAAAAATCCGGCGGTGTCATGCCCTGACGCCGATGCTTTTCCGGCGCGCCCAGGAGGAAGTGTCTTTCCAGGCCGGCTCAACCGGCGTAAGCGCGCTTATGCGGCAGGCAAAATATGGGATCTGCCTGCTGTTTCTTGGGCTCCTCGCAGTTTGCGCGCCTTCAGGGGCACGGGCACAGGAAACATCCACCATCACCGGCACAGTGACGGACCCCAGCGGCGCTGTAGTTTCCAACGCCACCGTCACAGTCACTGAGCAGGAAACCGGCACAAAGCAGTCCACCGTCTCCAACGCCGTCGGACTGTACCAGATTCCCGGACTGGCCGTCGGACACTACACGCTTGCCGTGACGGCACCAGGATTCAACAGCTACCGGACGACAGGGATCACGGTGAATGCCGCGCAAACCGTGCGTGAAGACGTTCAGTTGGCCGTGGGCTCCAACGCCCAGACGGTGACCGTGGAAGCAGCAGCCTTGCAGGTCCAGACGGAAACCAACGAAGTCAGCCGTCTCATCAGCGGACAGCAAGTGGCGGACATCGCAACCAACGGCCGTAACATCACCAGCCTCACCACGCTGGGAACAGGTGTCTCCGGCAACCTGCCGGCGTTTAACGGCGTAACCGCTCAGAACAGCGTGTCCACCATCAGCTTCAACGGTCTGCGCCCCGACCACAACAACTTCTTGGTGGACGGAGGCGAAGTCTACGACCGCGGCTCGGGCGGCAAGCTCGACGTAATGCCTTCACCGGACGCCATCGGCCAGTTCCAGGTGCTGAGCAGCAACTATAAGCCCGACTACGGCATCGCTTCCGGCGGCACGGTTCTGGTGGAGTTGAAGAACGGCACGCAGAAGTTTCACGGCGGCCTGTGGGAGTTCAACCGCAACGACGCCTTCGACGCCGACTACTACTTCTCCAAGCTGAACGACTCGCCCACGCCAGAGCTGCGCCTGAATATCTTCGGCGGCAACATTGGCGGGCCCGTCTGGATTCCGCACGTCTACAACGACGCCCGCAACAAGACCTTTTTCTTCGTCAACGAGGAATGGCGCAGGTACATCGCCGGTGTCAATCCGTCGCCAACCTCCACGGTGCCGCTTGAAGATTTCCCCACCTCGTCCAGTTCACCGTACACCTACTATCCGTGGGGATCGGTGACAACGGCGCCCATCGTTCCCAGCGTGCCCGGCAACTCTGCCTATACGGCTCTCGAAACCGGAGACGGCCTGACTCCCGG
>JASHPD010000228.1 GCA_030038315.1 Acidobacteriaceae bacterium | reverse complement strand
TGGATCTGCTCCACGGGGCTTGCACTAGCCGCCTGCTTCTGGCGTGCCCGGCGCGCTTCGGATGGAGTCTCCGTCAAATGGCTCGTCGCCGCAAGCGGTATTTTTCTGTGGTTCGTAGCTGTCTGCATGGTCATGGCCGGCTACTTTCTTGGCCAGGCCGTCATCCCCGTCGCTACCGCATCGGACTTTTTCTTCTTCTGCTACGGCATTCCCATGCTCATTGCCGCCGCCATGCCGGAGGAAGACGAGCCGCTTCCCGTTTTCATCTTTCTCGACGTTCTGCAGGCCGTAGCCACCGGTTACCTGGCCTACGTTGCGCTCTTTGGCGCAGTTCCCTTCTCCGGCTCGCCGCAACAGCCCATCGGTTTCGCATGGCTCGTGCCGGCTTATGACGCGGAAAACATCATCCTGGCTCTGCTGGTCTCCATCCGGCTGCTTCTCAGTGTCCGCGACCCGGAGAACCGCAGATTCTTCAAGATTCTCGCCGCCTATCTCTGGAGCTACGCGATCTTTGTGGGCCTGTACAACCACTTGGCCGTCAATAACAGTGATTACACCGTCTGGATTGTCACGACGCCTAATTTTCCATTCCTCATTCTCGCCTTCGGCGCTATCTTTGCCGGCAGGCCCACGGCCGGAACAGCCCAGCGACGGCCCAGCCGCCACTTCGCGTTGATCGTCGAGAATGCCCGCCCCATCCTGCTCGGCCTGGCGCTGGTCGCCCTCAGCACCGCTATCGCCCGCCATCACCTCACCCTCGCTCTCGGCTTTTTTTGCGGCGCATTCGTCCTCTACGGTATCCGCTCCACCCTGCTGCAGAGCCATCTCCAGCGAAGCCAGATCGAGCTCGAACACGCCCGCGACCGCCTGGAACAACTCGCCATGCAGGACGGCCTCACCGGCATCGCCAACCGCCGCCGCTTCGATATGCGCCTGGAGCATGAAGGGAACCGCGCCCATCGCACCCGCCGCCCCCTCGCGCTGCTCATCGCCGACATCGACCACTTCAAGCTCGTCAACGATACCCACGGTCACCTCATCGGCGACGAGTGCCTCAAGCACACTGCCGCCGTGCTCGCTTCCGCGCTTCATCGCCCCGGCGACCTCATTGCCCGCTACGGCGGCGAGGAGTTCGTCATCCTGCTGGCCGAAACCGACCTGGCCGGAGCACGCATCGTCGCCGAGCGGATGATCGAAGCCTTCGCCAAATCCATGCCCGCCGTGCCGCACACCTCCATCCCCTTGACCATCAGCATCGGCGTCACGGCCTGCGAATCCTTCGACGACTCCACCGCGGAACAGCTCATCGAAACCGCCGACAGGGCTCTCTATCTTGCCAAGCAGAACGGCCGCAACCGCGCCGAATCCCTCGCCATGCAATCTGCCGCACCCTTCAGAGCGTGACCGCGCTGCTGGCTACTGGCTGCCGAGGGCGCGTATTCTGTCAGGAAGCACCACGAACTTCATCCAAAGCAAGGAAAACAATGGCGGAGATCGCAGTTGAGGCCGCGGAAACCCCGGCCCAGTTTCCCAACGTTCGCGTAGCCGTGCTCGGCGCCGGCAAAATGGGCGGCATTCTGCTCCAGGCATTCCTCAAGCAGAACCTCTTTGCCGCCGGCCAGATTCATGCCACCGTGGCCCACGCCGAGCGCGCCGTCGCCCTGAGCACGCAGTGGGGCGTGGACGTGAGCACCGACAATCTGGAAGCCGCGCGCCAGTCCGACTTGATCCTTCTCGGCGTCAAGCCCTTTCAGGTTCCTGACCTCATTGCGCAGATCAAGCCTGCGCTTACGCCGGCAAAAACCATCGTTTCCTTTGCGGCCAGCGTGAAAACCCGCGCCATTGAAGACGCAGCCGGTATCGAGATTGCCGTTCTCCGCGCCATGCCCAACACGCCGTCGGCTCTCGGCGCGGGCGCAGCCGGCCTCTGCGCAGGCCGCTTCGTCAAGCCGGAGCAGATGGAGCTGGCCCGGCGCATCTTTGAGACAGTCGGCCGCACCGTCATCGTAGATGAAAAGCACATGGACGCCGTAACGGGTTTATCTGCATCCGGCCCGGCGTACATTTACATCGTCATCGAAGCGCTGGCCGAAGCCGGCGTCAAAGTCGGGCTGCCGCGCGATACGGCCACGCAGTTAGCCGCGCAAACCGTCTTCGGCGCAGGTAAGATGGTGCTCGAAACCGGCTACCATCCCGCCCTGCTCAAAGACGCCGTGACCACACCTGCCGGATGCACGGTAGACGGCATTCTCGAACTCGAAGAAGGCGGTCTGCGCGTCACGCTCATCAAAGCGGTGATGCGAGCCACCGAGCGCGCCAAGCAACTTGCCGCGGGATAAAAAAGAGTAGTGAAAAGGAAGCGTGTCATCCTGAGCATAGCGAAGGATCTGCGGTTGCTTTTCGCTGATTCAACCTCAACCACAGGGTGCCCCATCCTTCGAGCGCCTTTTGCTCGAAAGGGGATGGTACAACAATTCTCAAATTGACTCCACAACGCCCAAACTGGCTTCCTAAACATATTCCCGAGCTCGACGGCCTGCGCGGCCTCGCCGTTCTCGGCGTTGTGCTCTACCACTGCAATCCGCGCCTCATCGGCACGCCGATTTATAAAGCATCGCTCTGGGGATGGTCCGGCGTAACGCTCTTTTTTGTTCTCTCCGGCTTCTTAATTACGTCGATCCTTCTCGAATCGCGCACCAAGCCGCGCTACTTTAAAAATTTCTACGCACGGCGCATCCTGCGCATCTGGCCGGTCTATATCCTCGTGCTGGCTGTCTGCTACCTCAAAGCAGATTGGTTCGTCGATCCCGGAGCCAACACGCCCTGGTGGGCCTACGCACTCTTCGTGCAGAACCTTTTCCATTTCACGCTGCCCGCCGCCGTCGGGCCAACATGGTCGCTCGCTATTGAGGAGCAGTACTACTTCCTCTGGGCTCCCATCGTGCGCCTGCTCAAGCGCCCGTGGACGCTTGCGCTGCCGTTGTTCGCCGCACTTATCGCCGGCCCGCTCTTCCGCATGAGCCATCATGCGTGGATCACACCCACGCACACGCTCACGCACATCGACGGCATTGCCATGGGAAGCCTCATTGCGCTTGGAATTCACGCGCTCAACCTCAGCCGGCGCACATGGCTCGCGCTTGGCATCGCCGGTGTTATTGTCGGCTTTCCCGCAGCCGCAACCATCGCCGGTGGAACGGCCTTTCTTGACTCCGCACTGACCGTCGGCTTTGCCGGCGCGCTGCTTGCGTCCCTCGCTGGAACCGGCTCCCAAAATCCGCTGTACGCAATGCTCCGCCGCGGCCCGCTACCCTTTTACGGAAAGATCAGCTACGGCCTCTACATGACGCACATCTTCGTCTTCATCTACTACGGCTGGTTTGACGCAAAAATGAATGCCTACGGAATCGCCGGCAATCTCGCCATCGTCGCTTTCCGCCTGGCCGCAAGCACTGCCGTAGCCGCTGTGCTCTGGTACGGCTTTGAGTCCCGCATCCTCAAACTCAAGCGCTATTTTTAGCCTGCCGTTCACACATCGCCGCGTCTCCGCGCGCAATGCTGTTTGCGAGAGTAGCATCAGGCCACCTTTCGCCCAAAGGTGACATCCATCACTCCAAGAACTGCCTGCCTGGGTGTAGCCTTTTTTCGCACGCAACTTCCTCAAACCGTGAGGTCAATATGAGCGCAACCACTGCAACGGAAATCTCCGCCGCTTCCGTCAACGGTCCTCTGTCTCCGGAAGAAATCCGCAAGATGAATGCCTATTGGCGCGCCGCGAATTATCTCTCCGTCGGCCAGATTTACCTCAAGGACAACCCGCTTCTCGAACGCCCGCTCACGCTCGACGACGTGAAGCCGCGCCTGCTGGGCCACTGGGGCACCACGCCCGGCCTCAACTTTCTTTACGTGCACTGGAACCGCATCATCAAGCAGCGCGACCTGAATATGATCTACATCATCGGCCCCGGCCACGGCGGTCCCGGTCTCGTCGCCAACACTTACCTTGAAGGCTCTTACACTGAAATTTATCCGCACATCGAGCGCAACAGGGACGGCCTCAAGCGCCTCTTCCGGCAATTTAGTTGGCCCTACGGAGTGCCCAGCCACGTTGCGCCGGAGACGCCCGGCTCCATTCACGAGGGCGGCGAGCTGGGCTACTCGCTCGTCCACGCCTACGGCGCGGCCTTCGACAACCCCGACCTCATCGTGGCCTGCGTGGTGGGCGACGGCGAAGCCGAAACCGGCCCGCTCGCCACAAGCTGGCACTCGAACAAATTTCTCGACCCCGCGACGGACGGTGCGGTGCTGCCCATCCTGCACCTCAACGGCTACAAGATCGCCAACCCCACGGTTCTCGCGCGCATTCCACATGAAGAGCTCGAAGCGCTGATGCGCGGCTACGGCTATGAGCCTTTTGCGCTCGAAGGCGATGACCCCGACACCCTGCACCAGCAGGCCGCGGCTGTCTTCGATACCATCTTCGACCGCATCGCCGCAATCCAAAAAGCCGCACGCGAGCAAGCCGCCGCGGGGTTGCCCGTGGAGCGCCCGCGCTGGCCTATGCTGATTCTGCGCACGCCGAAAGGATGGACTGGCCCCAAGTTCGTCGATGGCAAGCCGGTTGAAAACACCTGGCGCTCGCATCAGGTGCCCTTCAGCGAGCTGCGCGAGAAGCCTGACCATCTCAAGCTGCTCGAAGACTGGATGCGCAGCTACAAGCCGGAAGAGATCTTTGACGACAAGGGAACATTCCGCGACGAGTTTGCCGAGATCGCGCCGATGGGCCGCCGCCGCATGGGCATGAATCCGCATGCCAACGGCGGACTGTTGCTCAAGCCGTTGCAGCTCCCTGACTTTCGCAGCTTCGCCGTCAAGATCGCCAAACGCGGCGATACCGATGTCGAATCCACGCGCGTGCTTGGCAAATTCCTGAGTGAAGTGATGCAGGCAAACCTTAAAGAGAAAAACTTCCGCGTCGTCGGCCCGGACGAAACGGCGTCGAACCGCCTGCAGGACGTCATTCCCGTCACCGGCAAAACCTGGATCTCGGCGACACTGCCTGTCGATGAAAACCTCTCGCCAACAGGCCGCACGATGGAAGTGCTCAGCGAGCATCTCTGCCAGGGCTGGCTCGAAGGTTATCTGCTCACCGGACGCCACGGCTTTTTTTCGTGCTATGAAGCCTTCATCCACATCATCGACTCGATGGTGAACCAGCACGCCAAGTGGCTCAAGACCACGCGTGAGATTCCCTGGCGCAAGCCTATCGCCTCGCTCAACTACCTGCTCAGCTCGCTGGTCTGGCGGCAGGACCACAACGGCTTCTCGCACCAGGACCCTG
>JASHPD010000227.1 GCA_030038315.1 Acidobacteriaceae bacterium | reverse complement strand
AAATCAGCACTTTCATCGTTCCATTTCCCTTCGCAAAGACCTATGGTCGGCAATCAGGCAGGGATACGTCAAACACCGCACATGGAGTTGCTCCACTTAGGCTTGCTTTGTAACAGGGCACGACTTCAGTCGTGCCGCAAATGCCCACAAAACCGCATGGGCTTTAGCCCCTGCCGCCGTAAGAGTTCATAGCTGAGCCGCGACTGCCGGGTGCCCCATGTCCCTCGCTTTTGGGGACGTGGGAAGGAAGCGAGACAGCACTCTTATACTTGAAACTGGCAAGTTTCTACGAGCAGACCCATGGCAGCCCGCCGCATCCAACCTTATTTCGAGCAGAAGGAGGCCGAAGCCCGCCGCGCCGCGCAAACACGTGCCTTCCGCCGCAACCAGGTCTTCGGCCTGCTCATCTTTGCTGCCGTAATCATCGCCTGGTGGTACTTCCACGGCAACAAATCATGGATCTGGACTCCCAACTGGTGGAAACCATGAGTCCAGGCACAAGTCCAGACCCACTAGCCGTCCTGCTCCTCGGCCCCACCGGCAGCGGCAAAACCGCACTCTCCCTCCGTCTCGCCGAATTCTTCAACGGCGAAATCGTCAGTTGCGACTCCGTAGCGGTCTATCGCGGCATGGACCTCGGCTCCGCCAAGCCCACGCCCGCCGAGCGCGCCCTCGCTCCGCACTATCTCATCGACGTAGCCAATCCCGACGAGCCCTACACCGCCGGCGAGTACAGCCGCGAAGCCCGCGCCGCCCTCCACGAGATCGCCGTCCGCGCCCGCCTGCCCATCGTCACCGGCGGAACCGGCCTCTACCTGCGCGCGCTCACGGAAGGCCTCTTCGCCGGCCCCGCGCGCCACGAGGACCTGCGCGAGCGCCTCCGCGCCAGCGCCAAACGCCACGGCAGCGCATGGCTGCACAAGCTGCTCCACCGCCTCGACGCCCCCAGCGCCGAGCGCATCCACGCCAATGACACACCCAAGCTGATCCGCGCCATCGAAGTCTCACTCGCCGGCCGCAAGCCAATGAGCCAACAGCTAGCCCGCGACCCGCTCACCGGCTTCCGCCTGCTGCGCATCGGCCTCAACCCTCCGCGAGCCGCGCTCTACAACCGCCTCAACCATCGCTGCGCAGAAATCTTCGCCGCCGGCCTCGTTTCAGAAACCCGCAATCTTCTGGAACGCTACGGCCGCGTCAAAGCCCTCGATTCGCTCGGCTACCGCCAGGCCTTAGCCGCAATCGACGGCACCTTCACCGAACCCGAAGCCATCGCCGCCGCGCAGCAGGGCCACCGCAACTACGCCAAGCGCCAGCTAACATGGTTTCGCCGCGAGCCTGACGTCCATTGGATCGCAGCCTTCGGCGATGAAGCACTAGCAACAAAGGAAGCCATCGAACTGGTCCGGGAACGGTGGTGGGTCAGTTTGAATCCACCGATTGAACCAATGTAGAAGTACCATGTCAATCGCCGAATTGCCGACAAACCAGCCGCCCTATGTCTGTAAAATGCGAGGCATCGGAAATCCCGGTAAAAATGACTTCTCCGAAGGTCGATATGAGGACATAAGCAATGAAAATATCCTTCGTTCTGCCGATCCTTTTTCTGTGCTCGATAGCATCGGCCCAGGGGAAATACCGACTCGGACAGTATCCTGTAGGCCAAAATCCGAACGACTACACCATCAATGTCCATATCTCCGCAACTCATTACCGACAGTGTGCTATCCCTGAGAGCAATGCTGGATGCGGTGAGGGAATTTATGTGGACGCAATCCTGAACGGGAAGAAAATTGAGTTGTTCGGCAGCGTCGATAAGCGCCAATTGCCGCTTATCGTACCCGGCGACTATAAGGCCATGCTCTCGAAAAAGCCTCGTACCAATGGTAGCGAGGTTCTTTTCCAAAGCTATCTCGTGCTTTTACCGGATAGGAGCGCATGGCCTTGTGAGATTACCGGCTTTTCCGAATAACACGACAACCACCGAGCGCATTGGGTTCAGGGCATACGGCAATCAATCCGGAAAGTTACGGATCTGGCTCCGTGGATTCAAACTGACCCACTACCCCGGGAACGGGTCTGGGCGGGCAGCTTCGATAAACTGAAAGGTTCACGGCAGCAGAAAGGAAGCCTCCCATGCCAGGCACAAATCCAGAGACGGTTTTCGATGTAGCCATCATCGGCAGCGGACCCGCGGGCTACACCGCAGCCATCCGCGCCGGCCAGCTCGGCCTGAAGGTCGCGCTGATCGAGTCCGCGAATGTCCTCGGCGGCACCTGCCTCCACGTAGGCTGCATCCCCACCAAGGCGCTGCTCTTCAACGCCGAAATCTGGGACCACCTCAAGCACGCCGCCGATTACGGCATCGCCGGCATCGGCACGCCGCAGCTCGACTGGAGCGCCGTCCTCAAGCGCAAGACCGCCATTGTGACCAAACACACCAAGGGACTCGAGTTCCTGATGAAGAAAAACAAGGTCACCACGATCACCGGCTTCGGCCGCCTGACTGGGCCAGCGAAAGGCGGGATTCACATCATCGAGCTGACCGCCGCGGACGGCACGAAATCCGAAGTCAAGGCAAAGAACGTAATCCTCGCCACGGGCTCCGAAGCCCGCACGCTCTTCGGCCTCAAGCCCGACGACCGCATCCTCACCAACATCGAAATCCTCTCCATCCCCGAGCCGCCCAAATCGCTCCTCATCATCGGCGCCGGAGCAGTCGGCGTCGAGTTCGCCTCCATCTTCCGCAGCTTCGGCACCGAAGTCACCCTCGTCGAATTCCTCCCGCGCATCGTGCCGGTCGAAGACGAAGACATCTCGAAGGAACTGACCCGTCTCTTCAAAAAACGCGGCATCGACATCAACACAAGCTGCAAAGTCGAGACCATCGAAAAGACCGCCAACGGCGTAAAGGTGGCGTGGACCACCGCCGCCGGCAAGACAATCGAAAAAGAAGCCGACAAAGTCCTCATCGCCGTAGGCCGCGCCCCGCGCACCTCCGGCATCAACCTCGAAAAGACCAAAATCGAACTCGACCGCGGCTTCATCAAGGTCAACGAAGCGCAGCAGACCGCCGAGCCGGGCATCTACGCCATCGGCGACATCGTTGCCGGCCTGCCGCAGCTCGCGCACGTCGGCGGCATGAGCGGCATCGTCGCCGTGCACGCCATCGCCGGCAAAAACTACCGCCCCGTCCGCCGCGACCGTATCCCCAGCTGCACCTACACCGAGCCGCAGGTCGGATCGGCAGGACTCACGGAAGCGCAGGCCAAAGAAAAAGGCCACGAAGTCAAAATCGGCAAGTTCCCCTTCGCCGGCAACTCAAAAGCCACCATCGTAGACAGCCACGACGGCTTCGTAAAAATCGTTGCCGACGCCAAGTACGGTGAGATTTTAGGCGTGCACATCATCGGCCCCTCGGCGACAGAACTAATCGCCGAAGCCGTAGCCGTCATGGAGCTCGAAGGCACGGTGGACGAGCTGATGTTCACCATCCACGCGCACCCCACGCTCAGCGAAGCCATGCTCGACGCCTACGCCGCGGTCGAAGGCAAGGCCATCAACGCCTAAGAAGCGGTGCCTTAAGCACCACTTCGCACCGAACGAAAGCCTTACCCCGGCAAGAATGGCGCCGAATCGGGATCCCGCGCAACGATTGCTGTTGCGTGGGGGGCCGAAGGCGCAGTCCGCCGCATGCGTAGCACCCGGAAAGTAACGCCAAAGATTGACCTCCCTTTCGCCGTAAGTTATTCAAAAATGCGAAAATAAGGTGTAACTTTGGTGAACTGCCGACGCTTTGGTTCCCCCGGGGGTTAGCACGGATGCTGCGAGTTCTTTCGACGCACTTGTTCCTCAATCAGCGGCTGCACCCTGGGCTGCTGGAGACGGCCGGGCGCGCCGGGGCGCAGGCGGTAGAGATCTTCGCCGCCCGCCAGCATTTTGACTACACCAGCCGCGACCACGTGATGGAACTGGCCGCCTGGTTCCGGTCGAATCCCATCGAGCCGTTCTCCATGCACGCGCCGCTCTTTCCGGATCGCGAGATGGGCCGCGCCGGAGCCCCGGCCGTAAACCTGCTGCACCCGGAAAAGGTGCGCCGCATCGATGCGATGGACGAGATCAAGCGCGCGCTCGAATCCGCCGAGCACATTCCTTTCAAGCATCTGGTGGTGCATCTGGGCGAGCGCACCGATAGCTGGTCACAACGCTCCATGGAGTACGCGCTCACCGCACTTGAGCATCTGGGCGCCTTTGCCAGTCCGCTCGGCGTAAAGCTGCTGGTTGAAAACCTCGTCAGCGAGCCTACGCTCCCCGAGCGCCTAGTGACCGTGCTCGACCTCGGCCATCTCGATTCCGTCGGCATCTGCCTCGACCTCGGCCACGCCCACATCACCGTCGGCATTCCCGAAGCGATCTCTGCCCTTGGCAAGCGCGTTGTCTCCCTGCACGTGCATGACAACCACGGCACGCGCGACGAGCATCTATGGCCGGGCGATGGAACCATCGATTGGGCGCAGACCGCCGAATTGCTGAAGGCTCTGCCCGCAACTCCCGCACAGGTGCTGGAGATCGGCCACACGCTGGGCGACGCTCCGGACGCGGTGCCCGCAAAGATTCAGGCGGGCTTCGACAGGCTAGGCTGAGGCGGCTTCAGGGAGTGGGTCAGTTTGACTTTGCTTTGAAAGGGCACGGCTTTAGCCGTGCCATAAATCGTGCAAACAGGCCTGGGGCTTTAGCCCCTGAGGGAAGCCTTTTTTCAAACTGACTCACTAACTCGGCTTCACGGTGAAAATCGCTTCCCTGTAAAATAGATAAATTCAGGAGATTTTCCCCGTGAGCCAGATTCTGGAGCCTCAACTTTCCCACCTGCGATTGAGCGAGCTGGCGCCGGGAGCGGTGCAGTCGGAGATTCGCGCCATGAGCGTGGCCTGCGACGCGATGGGCGGCATCAACCTCGCGCAGGGCATCTGCGACACGCCGGTTCCCACAGTGGTGGAAGAAGCTGCGATTGCAGCCATCCGCGAGGGCTACAACATCTACACGCGGCTGGACGGCATCGCGCGGCTGCGCAACGCGATTGCGGCCAAGCAGAAGCGCGACTATGAACTGGAGTACGACCCCGACGGCGAAATCCTGGTCTCCGCCGGAGCCACAGGCGGATTGCACGCAGCCGCAATGGCGCTGCTCAATCCCGGCGACGAGGTTCTGCTCTTCGAGCCCTTCTACGGCTATCACGTGAATACGCTGAAGTCGATGCGCGTAAAGCCAGTCTTTGTACCGTTGAGCGAAGGAGATTTCGCGCTCGATGCGCACGCGCTCAAAGCCGCGGTAACGCCGAAGACGCGCGCCATCCTTCTCAACACGCCGGCGAATCCCAGCGGAAAAATCTTTTCCCGCGCAGAGACGGAAACGATTGCCGAGGTTTGCCTGGAGCACGATCTCTTTCTCTTCACCGATGAGATTTACGAGTACTTCGTCTACGACGGCCTGAAGCACATTGCTCCGGCAACGCTCCCCGGAATGAAGGACCGCACGATTGTCATCTCCGGCTTCTCAAAAACCTTCTCGGTGACGGGCTGGCGGCTAGGCTATGTCTGCGCTCCGGCAAAGTGGCTCGGGGCAATGTCGTATTTTCATGACCTGACCTATGTCTGCGCGCCCTCGGCCCTGCAGCATGGTGCGGCAGCGGGCCTCGAAGAGCTTCCGCCCGGCTTTTATGCGCAGATCGCGGCAGACCACCAATCCAAGCGCGAGCGGCTTGTCGCAGCCTTGCGCGATGCAGGACTTACACCGAGCGTTCCCGCAGGAGCCTATTACATACTGGCCGATGCCTCGCGCCTGCCCGGAAAAAACGCCGCACAGAAAGCTCGCGCGCTGCTTCAAGCCACAGGCGTAGCAGCCGTGGCGGGCAGCGCCTTTTTCAGCGCAGGCCGCGGCGAACACCTGTTGCGCTTCTGCTTTGCCAAGAAGGACGCGGAGCTGGACGACGCCTGCGCGCGGCTGCGGAAACTCTAGAGCGGTTTTCTCACCAAACCTGACAAACGCAAAACCCCACTCAGAGTGGGGTTTTGCGTTTCGTTCCGCTGCTTCTCACCCTTACTCCGGCTTGCCGAGCGTATTTTTCCACTCGCGGCCATCGCGCTCGATCATGCGGTCGGCGACATCCGGGCCCCACGAGCCGGCAAAGTAATTTGGGAAGTTGTCCGGCTTGGTTGCCGCCCACGATTGCAGGATGGGCGTGTACAGCGCCCAGTTGATCTCCACGCCGTCGCGGTGCGAGAAGAGCGTCTGGTCGCCCAGCATCGCGTCCAGCAGCAGCCTTTCGTAGCCGTTGGCGCTCTGCTGGCCGAAGGCCTGCGCGTAGTTGAAGTCCATGTTCACCGGGCAGACGGTCATCCCCGGCGTGTTCGGCACCTTGGCGCCGAAGCGCAGCGCGATACCGTCATCCGGCTGAATGCGAATGGAGATGATGTTCGGCTGAATCTCCGGACAGGGTCCATTCGAGTTCTGCATCTGGTTGAAGATCAAGAGCGGCGGCTGCTTGAACTGGATGGTGATCTCCGTGGCGCGCTTGCGGAGCCGCTTGCCCGCGCGCAGGTAGAACGGAACGCCCGCCCATCGCCAGTTTTCAATTCCGAGCTTCACGGCGGCGTAGGTCTCCGTGCCGGACTGCGGATTGACGCGATCCTCCTCGCGGTAGCCGATGACTTTCTGCCCGTCGATCACACCCGGCCCATACTGTCCGCGCGCGGTATTCGCAATCGGAATCTGCGGAATCGACTGCCAGACCTTCACCTTCTCGCGGCGAACGCTCTCGGCCTCGAAGCTCGAAGGCGGCTCCATGGTCACGAAACCGAGCAGCTCCATCATGTGGTTCTGGATGATGTCGCGCAGCGCGCCGGCCTTCTCGTAAAACGGCCCGCGGCCCTCGATGCCGATCGACTCAGCCGCCGTGATCTGCACGTGGTCGATGTAGTTGCGATTCCACACCGGCTCAAAGATCCCGTTGGCAAAGCGGAAGACCAAAACATTCTGCACCGTCTCCTTGCCGAGATAGTGGTCGATGCGG
>JASHPD010000226.1 GCA_030038315.1 Acidobacteriaceae bacterium | reverse complement strand
GCCTCCGGGCGCCGGTTTGAATGCTTCCATTTCGGCCGGAGTGACGGCGCCGTCTTCGCCGCCGGCAATGGCGAGCACGGGCACGTGAATTGTCGCCACCGTGGGCAGGGAATCGGGCCGCGTGGCCAATCCCGCCTGCACGGCGACTACTGCCTGCTGCGTGAGCGTCATCCTGGCGCGAACCTCGGCCACAATTTCCGGCCGTCTGCCACGTGCCGTTGCGCCAAGCAGCGATTGTGCCATGCCGTCAAAGAGTCCGGCGACGCCCTCGGCACGTGCCTTGGCGATATTCTCCGCGCGTTTGGCTTGCCCTTGCGCAGAGTCCGGCTGAGGTTTGGAGCAGATGAACGCCATGGCTTTTATTTTCTGCGGGATGTGCCGCCAAAGCTCAAGCAGAATATAGCCTCCAATCGAGCAGCCGGCGAAGACCGTCTTCTCAATGCCAAGGCCGTCAAGCAGGGCGATCACGTCGTCCGCGTACTGCGCCATCGACAGCACCGGCGCATCCGGTACCAGCGCAAAGCCGCCTGCGGGCAAGCCGTTGCCCAGTTCGGAGAGCCCATGCCCGCGCAGGTCCGGCACGATGGCGCGAATCTCCGGCACGATGGCGCGAATCTCCGGCACGCGCTCGGACAGGATACGGCTCAGCGGCTGCCAGTAGGTGCGGTCGAGCGGCGTGGGGTGGAGAAAAACAACCGGCTCGCCTGTGCCGCGCTCCTCGTAGCTCAGCCGCGCTCCGGCGGAAAAGTAATCGCGGCTCATGCGGTCGGAGTGGTCGGCGGAGGATAAGCGTCCGGCGCTGCAACCGGCTCCTCGGGAATCCCGATCCAGCAGGCCAGGTAAGCGATAAAGACCAGCCCGCCCGAACAGAAGAGACCGACGACGGCCAGCACGCGGACCAGCGCGAGATCCCAGCCGTAGGCCTGCGAGAGCCCGATGCAGACCCCGGCGATTCTGCGCCCCGCGATGGGCCGGACAAGTTGCGGCCGGCCGGTGGAGTAGGCCGCGGCGGGAATCGTTGCTCCGCAGGTGGAGCAGAACCGCGCTCCCGCCGGAAGCCCGGTTCCGCATTGCGTACAGTGAACAGCCATGAACGCCTCCGAAAGTTCCTCTAAGGATACGCCGGGTAGGCTGCGCTGGTTCCAAGGCCTTTTTGCGCCGGAGGCGCGAGCCAGTCCCTCAGTTTCCGCGATACGGCGTGCGCAGGTACCGCCGCGCCTGGTCGGCCCGGCTGGTGTTGGGTCCGGCGTCAATCGACATCTTGTAATCCTGCATGGCAAGCTGCCGCTCGTTGTTCAGGTCGCGGCACTGGCCGGCGGCCAGCATGGAGCGCACCTTCAGCTCCGGGCTTGCGCCGGGAGAGTAGGCGGCTTTTTCGTAGGCTTCGGCGGCGTCTTTATAGAGCCGCTGGCCGCGCAGCGCCTCGCCCAGCCCAAACCAGGCCAGCTCCAGCCGCGCTGAAGCAAAATAGCCCGGCTTCTGCGCCTCGGCAATCACCGCGCGGTAGGCCTCCACGGCGGCCATACCCTCGCCGGCGTCCTTGCGCAGGTTGGCTTCTTCCAGGCAGAAGAGAAAATCGCGCGGATACTGGCGCTCAAGCCCACGGACGACCTCGATGGCTTCCCGGTATTTGGCCTCGCGGCGCAGGAAAAGCGCAATGACTGTCCGCGCCTCCACGCTGGTGGCGACGCCGCGCGCACCGGCGTCATGCAATAGAGCTAACCCTCTAGATTTTGAGCCGGTTATCCCGGCAAACCCAATCAAGATCTTGAAAGGGAGCGGCAGCGCGCCGACCACATATTGATAGACCCCGACGACGAGCTTTGCGTCCACGTAATTCGGGTCCAGTTCGAGCACCTTTTCGTCGTCGTCTCTGGCCTTCATTGCCAGCCCGAAACCAGCCCGGAAGGATCGCTCGACCATCGCCATGTAAGCCACTCGCAGGGCGCGGGCCCAGGCGCGGGCATAGAGCGCGTCAATATCGTTTGGATTCCTGGCAATACGCGCGTCTGCTTCATGTACTGCTTCATCGGACAAGGCGAAGACGCGGTTGCGGATTTCAGGGTCCTCCTGCGTGGCGTGGCGGCCGCTCAGAAAGCCGTCATTGGCGTAGAAGGTTGTGTCCAGCAGGTCCTGCCGGTAGAGCTCCTGAAAGACGACAGCTTCAAGCAGCAAGGCCGTGGCCTGGGGGTCGCCGGGATGCGCCTGTTGCACGCGCTCAAAGCGCGCAACCGCTCCAGGGTAGTCGAGCAGGTAGAAGCGCTCGAAGGCGTCCTTCACTTCGGGAGTGAGATTCAGCGGGTTGGTGTCCACGCCGCCCACGGAGGTGACGGCCAGCGCCGGACGCGAGACGCAAACGAGGGCCAGAAGAACTGCGGCGATGCCAAGCGCGGAGCGAACGGCCTTCGATCTCAAACGAATTTCTCCCTGGCTCTGATTTTAGGGGAAGCGCCGATGGTTAGACGCTGGCACTGGAAAAGCATGGGTGCCCCATGTCCCTCGCATTTGGGGACATGGGAGGGATGCTGGAAGCAGAATCCAGTTCCGTGTCTTACAGAAATAACCTAGGATGGAATTATGGCAACCGCTGCAACCCATGCAGTTGAACCCAGCGCCCGCGAGCGCGCTCGCCAGCGTCTTATCGTGGCGCTCGATGTTCCCGACGCAAAAGCAGCCACGGCGCTCGTCGATCGCCTCGAAGGAACCTGCGCCTGGTTCAAGGTGGGACTGGAGCTTTTTGTCGCCGCCGGACCCGCGGTCATCGAACCGCTGCTCAAACGGGGCCATTCGATCTTTCTCGACCTCAAGCTCCACGACATTCCCAACACCGTCGCCGGAGCCGTGCGCTCGGCCGCCTCGCTCGGCGTCAAGCTGCTCACCCTCCACGCCGCCGGCGGCCCGGCGATGCTCACCGCCGCGCGGGAAGCCCTTGCCGACGTGGCGAACCCGCCCGAGCTGCTCGCCGTAACCGTCCTCACCAGCATGGAGGAAACGCAGTTGAAGGCCATCGGCATAGATCGCACGCCCGCACAACAAGTCGAGTTACTGGCCAAAACCGGCATCGAGGCCGGCATCCGCGGCTTCGTCTGCTCGCCGCTGGAAGTG
>JASHPD010000225.1 GCA_030038315.1 Acidobacteriaceae bacterium | reverse complement strand
ACCGTCATCCGGCTGAATGCGAATGGAGATGATGTTCGGCTGAATCTCCGGACAGGGCCCATTCGAGTTCTGCATCTGGTTGAAGATCAGGAGCGGTGGCTGCTTGAACTGGATGGTGATCTCCGTGGCGCGCTTGCGCAGCCGCTTGCCCGCGCGCAGGTAGAACGGAACGCCCGCCCAGCGCCAGTTTTCGATTCCGAGCTTCACGGCGGCGTAGGTCTCCGTGCCGGACTGCGGATTGACGCGATCCTCCTCGCGGTAGCCGATGACTTTCTGCCCGTCGATCACACCCGGCCCATACTGTCCGCGCGCGGTATTCGCAATCGGAATCTGCGGAATCGACTGCCAGACCTTCACCTTCTCGCGCCGCACGCTCTCGGCCTCGAAGCTCGAAGGCGGCTCCATGGTCACGAAGCCGAGCAGCTCCATCATGTGGTTCTGGATAATGTCGCGCAGCGCGCCGGCCTTCTCGTAAAACGGCCCGCGGCCTTCGATGCCGATCGACTCCGCCGCCGTGATCTGCACGTGGTCGATGTAGTTGCGGTTCCACACCGGCTCGAAGATGCCGTTGGCAAAGCGGAAGACCAAAACATTCTGCACCGTCTCCTTGCCGAGATAGTGGTCGATGCGGAAGACCTGGTTCTCCTGGAAAACGGCGTTGACCTGGTGGTTCAGCTCGCGCGCCGAGTCGAGATCGTGGCCGAAGGGCTTTTCGATGACCACGCCGATCTTGCCGTCCGCCGGCTGAGCCATGCCGTGCGCGCCCAGGTTCTCAATGATCGGCGCGAAGTACTCCGGCGCCGTGGCGAGATAAAAAAGCCGGTCCGGCCCGATGTTCTTCTCAGCGGCCAGCTTGTCCAGCGCGTCTTTCAGCCCTGTATAGCCCGAAGCGTCGTCGAATTGCAGCGCGTAGTAGCTGATCTTCTGAATAAATTCATCCAGCTTGGGATCATGCGTATCCACGCTGCCGAACTCGAGGATGCCGGCGCGCATATCCTCGGCAAATTCATTGCCCAGCGGCCGCCGCGCCACGCCCACAATGGCAAAATTTTTGGGCAAAAGCCCCGACTGTTCCAGATGAAAAAGCGCCGGAAGCAGCTTGCGCTTGGTCAGATCGCCCGAAGCGCCAAAGATCACCATGATGCTGGGACCGGGAATTTTCTCAGCGCCCGAAGGAACGTGCGCCAGGTCCGCCGGGCTTACATTCATTTGTACTGTCGCCATTTCGATCTCCGATCGAAACAGGGTACAGGGTGCGGGGTACAGGGTGCGGAAAAGCCTGGTCGCTGACCGCGGCTCCATCTACTGTCCCCTGTACCCTGTACCCCGTCCCCCGTAGTTAGTCTTTCTTCACCGCGTGTCCGCCAAACGCATTGCGCATGATCGACAACATGCGGTCGGTAAAGTTGTTGTCCTCGCGGGAACGAATCCGTCGAATCAGCGATTCCGTAATCACCGGCGCCGAGACGTTCAGGTCGATCGCCTCAAAGACCGTCCAGCGGCCTTCGCCCGAGTCGGCAACATAAGCCGCCAGGCCCTCCAGTTCGGGATTGGCCTTGAGCGCATCGGCGGTCAGGTCCAGCAGCCACGAACGCACCACCGAGCCGTAGCGCCAGACCTCGGCGATCTGGGCGAGGTCGAGATTGAATTCCGTCTTCGCCTGGAAGATCGAGAAACCTTCGGCAAAGGCCTGCATCATGCCGTATTCGATGCCGTTGTGGACCATCTTGACGAAATGGCCTGAGCCGGCGGGACCCATGTGGCCCCAGCCCTTGTCCTTGGCGGGTGCGAGCGTTTCAAAGATGGGCGTGAGGTATTCGACCGGCTCCTTGTCGCCGCCGAACATGAGCGAATAGCCTTCCTTGAGGCCCCAAACACCACCGGAGGTGCCTACGTCGACAAAATTGAAGCCCTTGGCGGTAACTTCCTTGTGGCGGCGGATCGAATCCTTGTAGTTCGAGTTGCCGCCGTCGATGAGGATGTCGCCCGGCTTCAGGAACGGCTCCAGCTTGGCGATCGTGTCATCGACAGGCTGGCCCGAAGGCACCATGATCCAGATCGCTTTGCGGCCCGTGAACTTCTTCGTCAGCTCTTCGAGCGACGAAACGCCGATGTTGCCGGAGGCGCTGAGCTTGGCGACGGCTTCCGCGTTGAAGTCAAAACCGATGACCTGATGGCCGCCCAGGCGAAGACGCTCCGCCATGTTGCCGCCCATCTTCCCGAGACCGATTAATCCGAGTTGCATGATGCTTTTCCTTTCGTGTGTCAAAAAACGTCTCAAAAACTTCCTCAGAAAACTTCGAGGCCCTCAAGCTCGCGGCGCAGACCCTCCGCTCCCGTAAAGCGAATCGCCTTCATTCCCGTATCGCCGGCGAAATCCACATTGCTCTGCCGGTCGTCGATAAAGAGAACCCGATCCGCCGGCCGGCCCAGGATGTCGATCGCGCGCTTGTACATCTCCGGATGCGGTTTCCTCAGCCCCACGTAGCACGAGCTGAGCGCAATCTCAAAGTACTTCCGCAGCTCATAGCGCTGGAAGCGGTACTCGTTCGGCTCCCGCGCCTCGTTGTTCAACGCTCCCACAAGGTACTTCCCTGTTGAAGCAATCTCCCTGAGCGCCGACAGCGCGCTGTCCGCAAGCGGAAGCGACTGCGCGAAGATCGCTTTCAGAAAATCCTCGCGCGCAAAGCTGCGCGGCTCATAAAACACCGTTGCGTCCAGATACTCCTTCGCCGTGATTTCATCCTTCTCCCAGGCGTCGTTCGGCTCCGGATGCCGCGCTTCAAATTCGGCGGCATCGAGGCCGAAGTTCTGCACCACCGCGGCACGTTCCTTGTGGTCCCAGCCATTGGTGAGCAGCACTCCGCCCACATCGAAGAGGATTACGTCGAAGGGGAGCATCGGCGCCTCGGTCGCGAGCGCGTCCGCCCGCCGGTTTGGTTGCGCCGCGCGTTGCAATCCCGCGGCAGTTGCGTCAAGCGCGGCACTACGCCTTGCTCGCCGGCCCGTCTCCACACTGATACTTGGCCTCAATGGCCAGAACCTTCCTGAAGCGCCGCGTAAAGCGCTCCTCATTCGCAATAAACTTCGCGCCGAGGAAGGAATCGACTACTTCATAGGCCAGTGCCGAACCAATGATGCGCGCACCCAGCACCACCACGTTCATGTCATCGTGCTCCACGCCCTGGTGCGCCGAGTAAGTATCGTGGCACATTCCGGCGCGGATGCCGGGAATCTTGTTAGCCGCAACGCAGACGCCTACGCCCGAGCCGCAGATGAGAATTCCCTTCTGCGCCACGCCCGCGCGAATCGCCTCGCCGACCTTCTCCGCAAAATCCGGATAATCATCCGGCTGATCTCCGCTATAAGCCCCGAGATCGATAACCTCATGCCCAGCCTTGGCCAGATACGCGCGAACATCTTCCTTGAGAGGAAACCCCGCGTGATCGGCGCTGATAACGAGCTTCATAGAACTCCTTCGGAGTTGGGACTGAAGGGACTCATGGGACTAAGGGGACTACAAAACTGCTGCTGCTTTTAGTACCCTAGTCCCTACGTCCCTTAGTCCCTGTCTTTCTTTACTTCACCAGCTTCTTAGCCTTCTCCGCGACATTCGCCGCGCTGAAACCGAGCTTTTCATACACAATCGGCCCCGGAGCCGAAGCGCCGAAGCGGTCAAGCCCGAGCACGTCGCCGTCCAGGCCCACGTACTTCCACCACGCGATGGGCGAGCCGGCTTCGACAGCCAGCTTCGGCACACCGGCAGGCAGAACGCTCGCTTTGTACTCGGCTGATTGCTGATCGAAGAGCTCCCAGCTCGGGAAGCTGACCACGCGTGCCGGAATGCCTTCGGCATCGAGCAGCTTTTTCGCCTCCACGCAGAACCAGACCTCCGAACCTGTACCGATCAGGATGACCTTCGGGTTCTTTGCATCTTCGAGAATGTACGCGCCCTTGCTTACATTTGCGTAAACGTCCACCTTCGTTGCATCGATCACCGGCAGATCCTGCCGCGAAAGCGCGAAGAACGAGGGCTCGCTGCGCTCCAGAGCCAGCCGCCATGCAGCCGCCGTCTCGTTCGCGTCCGCGGGCCGGTAATCCGTCAGTCCGGGAATCGCGCGCAGCATCGTCAACTGCCCAATCGGCTGGTGCGTGGGACCGTCTTCACCCAATCCAATGGAATCGTGCGTGAAGACGAACAACGAATGCGCCTTCATCAGCGCCGCCATGCGGATCGCCGATTTCGCGTAGTCCGAGAAGGTGAAGAAGGTCGAGCCGAAGGGAACCAGCCCGCCGTGCTGCGCCATGCCGTTCACCGCCGCGCACATGGCAAACTCGCGCACGCCGAAGAAGACGTTGCGCCCCGCCGGATCGACATGGAAGCTCACGCCCGGCTTGAAGATCGTCTTCGTCGAAGCGGTGAGATCCGCCGCGCCGCCAAACAGCTCCGGCACTTCGTTGGCAATCGCGTTCATCACCACCTGGCCGGCGTTGCGCGTAGCCACTTTCTTGTCCGTCGGGAAGCTCGGAATCGCTTTTTCCCAGCCGGCCTTGCGCACGCCCTTGAAGCTGCGCGTAAACTCGGCGGCCAGCTCCGGGTACTCCTTCGCATAAGCGTCAAAGAGCTTGTTCCACTCGCCTTCTTCGCTCTTGCCCTTGTCGATGGCCGCGCGCCAGTTCGCCAGCGCCTCTTCGGGCTCATAGAAGCTCTGGTCCTCCGGAAAGCCGAAGAACTTCTTCGTCGCGGCAACGTTGGCCGCGCCCAGCGCCTCGCCGTGGACGGCGTTCGTGCCGGCCTTGGGGCTGCCGTAGCCGATGACCGTGCGCACCGCGATGAACGAGGGCTTCGCGGTCTCGGCCTTCGCCGCTTCAATCGCGGCTTCGATGGCCTTGAGGTCGTTGCCGTCTTCCACAATCTGCACGTGCCAGTGGTAGGCCCTGAAGCGCGCGAGCACGTCTTCCGTGTAGCTCAGCTCCGTGGGGCCGTCGAGCGAGATCAGGTTGTCGTCGTAGAGCCAGATCAGCTTGCCCAGGCCCAGTGTGCCGGCCAGCGAAGCCGCCTCATGCGAGATGCCTTCCATCAGGTCGCCGTCACCGCAGAGCGCGTATGTGTGGTGATCGACGACGTTGTGGCCGGGCTTGTTATAAGGCTGGCGCACTCCGGTGAAAACCTTCTGGGACTGCTGCGCGACGGAAAGCTGGCCGCCGAGCCGAACATCATT
>JASHPD010000019.1 GCA_030038315.1 Acidobacteriaceae bacterium | reverse complement strand
ACGGATCATTCTCTTCGGCTTCCGGCCTCAATACAGGGCGCAATCCGAAGTGACTTATAAGTTCTTCTTCAATGCGCTGCTGTATTCGAGCTCCGTCAGCCAGGCGATCGGCAGCAGCGCCGCGAATGCCGGGCAAGACCATTCGGCCGGTTCCGCGGCTCCATCTTTGGAGGCAGCTCATGCGCGATGAACCAGCTTCCGGGATCATAACTGGAAATAGAGCCGCGCCTGCAATCCCGATGGCGGTGCGGCGGCGTTTCTTGCGCATCTTTGCGTGCGCCAATGCTTCGCGCACTCCCTCCCTTTGTTGTTGCCGTCTCTGTTGCGCCTGAGACGGAGCGGCGGGATCGACGGTTGCGCGGCGTAACTTAGCTGCGCGGCCTCGGCTCCACGCAGACAATTCCGGGTCTGGAATTTGTCGCATTCTGCTCCTTCTATTTTTCCTTTTGAATGCCTGAGAGAACGCTCCAGCCGGAGTATCTCTACGCATTCCTTAACCATCGAGCGCGGGTTGCGCCGTGGATTCCCATGAGGTTCGAGCTATGAAAACAGGCAGGCCATTTTTCCGGACGCTAAAGATATTTGTCCTCGCTGCATTTGTGCTTTCCGCAACGAGAGGTTTTACACAAACAACCGCAGACGGCAGCATTTACGGCAGCGTGACCGACACGAGCGGAGCCGCGATTCCCGGCGCGCAGATTGTCGCCGCCAGCCCGGCCGTGGGCGGAACCTTCAAAGCGATCAGCGACGCGCAGGGAAACTATCGCCTGATCGAGCTGCCGCCGGCGACGGACTATTCGGTCAGCGTCACGGTTCCAGGCTTTGAGAAGTTCGTGCGCAACGGCCTTGTCGTGCAGGCCGGCGTGAACGTAACTGTGGACATTCATCTCAAGATCGGTTCGCAGACGCAAACCGTAAATGTCTCCGGGGAAGCTCCGCTCATCGATACGCAAAGCGCGGAGCAGGCGGTGAACCTGAGCGGCGAGCTGCTGCGCAATGTGCCGATCACAGGCCGGCACGACTGGTCCGATTCGCTGCAGGTCACCCCCGGCATCATCAGCGCATCGAGCGACGCGGAGGGCGGGCAGACTTATTTTCTGCGCGGCTCGGAGAATGAGAACCATGCAACGCTGCTGGACGGCATGGACATCGGTAGCTTTGAGCAGAACTGGCCGTCGAATACCATCAGTATCGCCAATGAATCGCTCGGCGACATTCAGATCAAGACCGGCGGCAACGATGCTTCTTCGCCTGCCGCCATGGGCATGGTCATCAATCTTGCCAGCCCGGTGGGAAGCAACCAGTACCACGGCGCCATCCTGTACCTGATCGGTCCGGCCACTCTCAACGCGAATAACGTTCCAGATGGAAACGCCGCGGCCTCGGCAAGCGAGCAGCCGGATTTCTCCATCGGCGGACCGATCAGGGAAGACCGCGCATGGTTCTTTTTCTCAGGGCGGTACATTCATCGCAATGACGGTATCAGCCAGACGGCCGCGCAGGACGCCTATCTCCGTGAAATCTATCCAGGCTTCCAGACATTTCCCAACCAATCGCGCGGGTTTGTTTTTCTGGGAAATGTCTCGACACAGTTGTCCGAGCGGCACAGGCTTATGGGAATTGTCCAGTATGACAGCCGCACGCAGGACGCCAACTATCAGTGGTACACAGGAAATTTTGCTATCGATCAATTTGGCGGAGGGGCTTACGGCCTTCGCCTGCTTTCGGAATGGACTCCGCGGCTAAGCACGCGCTTTCTTGTCTCATACAACAACAAAGGCGCCAACAACAGCCTGGCCTCGATCGGAGGCGTTGGGAAAAAGCCGGAGGAGGACGTGTATGTCAGCTATGCCGCCTCGGCCGGTGCGTTCATAAGCCAGGGCTCGTCGCTTGCGACACTGAATAATCTCAACGCAGTGGGTTTAAGCCCTGCGCAAAAGCCCACACTTACCGGCGATGCCACTTACTATGTTCCCAAAGCATGGGGAACACACGAAATCGGCGGCGGATTTTACCTGGAGCCGCATGAGCTCAATAAGAACACCACTTATTACGCCAACGGCGGCGGGATTATCCAGGAGAACGCGGCGCTCAACAACCCGAACGATCCAACCCAGGGCTATACCATCTTCAGCACGGAGTCGGTCAACGGCACACAGAGCGTTTTGAGCGGTTATGTCGGAGCGAACGACTATGCGTGGTACATTCAGGACCACTGGCGCCCCATTCCAAGGCTGGCGATCACCGCGGGGCTTCGTCCGGACTGGGTTTCGGGCCGGGATGAGGAATTCAAAGTCACCACTCAGCATTCATGGAACTATGCGCCGCGCGTCGGCGGGGCTTATGTCCTGACCAAGAATGAAAAGAATGTCGTCCGCGCAAGCTGGACCAAGATCACCGATATTACAAATGCCAGCTATCTCGGCACGGCGGCTACCAGCACCGTAACTACGACAAATACTTATTACAACCCCGACGGCAGCGTCTACAGTCAGATTGTCACGCCGGGAAGCACCACCAGCTTTCTCGGGAAGACCTTCGATCCGCACCGTCACCAGGGCTACGTGCGGGAGTGGATACTTGGCTATCGCACGCAGTTGCCCGGCGAGCTGGTCATTGACGGCAGTTATATCCACCGCGAGTACCGCGACCGGCCGGCGGAGTACGACACGAACCAGATTTATACAACCACTTCCAGCGGAACCGTGTGGAGCGGCCTGGTGAACCCGGTCCTGAACAACACTTACTATGTGACCAATAACAAGTGGAACTGGTTCGTCTACGAGGGCGTGGAAGCTACCATCACCAAGCAGACGCCGAAACTCAACTTTCTAACTACCTACACATATTCTCCGGATCATCTTGCCGGGACATGGCAGCCGAACGACCCCGCGGCGATTCTTGAGCCGACGAAGTTTGCGAACAACGCCGGCATCGGCTCCGTGCGCGGCTATGTCACCAACGACTACACCGGCGATACGCGCAACCGCATGTGGCAGCGCCACCAGTGGCGCACGGCCGTTGACTGGCGCGCGCCGTGGAAGCTGCGCATCTCCAATACGCTGACCGCGCAATCCGGCACGCCGGGCGGTCCGGTCACGATTACGCTGTCCAGCTACAACGGCGAATACGGCCCGGCGACGATGAAGATCGACGGGCGCACTGTATCGAATCCGCTGGCGACGACCTATCGCTTCAAGTACGACAATCGCGGCGATGGGCAAATCTGGTGCCCGTGGCTGATCCAGTGGAACACGCTTGCCGGGCGCGTCTTCCACATCACGGAGCGCCAGACGGTCGAGGTGGACGCGAATATCTATAACGTCACCAACCGCGGCGCGGCGCAGCAGTTCGTCAACGGCACCAATGCTTCTTCGGCTACGTTTGGCGAGCTGCAGAACATACAACTTCCGCGCTCGGCGCAGTTCTCCGTGCGCTACCACTTCTAAGGAGGCTGAAAATGAAACGGACCTATCAAGAGAACTTTCGCATCCTGCGCCAATCGCTCGCCGTGCTTGTGCTTGCGCCGTCAATCGCGGCTTTCGCGGCCGCGAATGCCCCGGCAAAGCTCACGCTCGAAGATCTTGCCAACGCATCCGGGCTCACCTCCATAGCGCTGTCACCCGATGGCCGGCAGTTCGCGGTGGCACGCGACGGCCAGATTGAGCTGGTCTCTTCCCAGGGCGGATGGCCGGTTGTTCTTACCACGGCGCCGGGCGGCAAGTCGGAGTTGCAATGGTCGCCCGACGGGCATTCCATCGCCTTTGCGAGCCAGGGAGCCATCTGGTCTGTCCCGGTGGATGGCGGGCGGCCGCACAGGCTGACGGAAGGGCGTCGCGGCAGCGGCGATCCGCGGACGGCGGCAGACCGCGATCCGCATTGGTCGCCGGACGGCAAGTGGATACTCTTCGAGACAGGCCGCCGCGGCAACTCCGATCTGGCCGTAGTGAGCGCCGACGGGCTCTCCACAACACTGCTGACGGATTCTCCCGCCGACGAAGGGAATGCCGCATGGTCGCCGGACGGAAAGCGCATTGCGTATACCGAGCGCGCTCCCGAATACTTCAGCGGCAGGCTCGTCGTTGCCGATTTCGATTCGGCCAGCGGCAGGCTTACGGGCGAGCCGAAGGTGCTCTACACAACAAAGGCAGACCGCGGCGGCGGATGGTCGCTGCGCCGTCCTGAGTGGTCTCCCGACGGCAAGTCCCTGGCCGTTGTGCTGCAGGAGACGGGCTGGAACAAGATCGATCTCATCCCCGCCGACGGCGGAGAGCCGCGCGCCATTACTACCGGCGAGTCGGAAGACGAAGAGCCGGTCTTTTCTCACGACGGCAGCTACCTGGCATTTGTCTCCAATCGCGAACACCCTGAGGAGCGCCACATCTGGATCGTCTCTTTAACAGGCAATCATTTGCATGAGCTCGCATCCGTATCGCCGGGCGTGGAAGGCGATCCCATCTGGTCGCCGGATGGAAAGCAAATCTATTTTCTCCACAACGCATCGTTTTCGCCGTCCAGCCTTGCCGTTGCGCCCGTGGATGGCGAAGCCGCGCACATCCTGATCCCGACACAGCCGGTGAGCTTTGCTCACACCGGACTGGCCCAGCCGGAAGTCATCCACTACAAGGGCACGGATGGCCTCGACATTGCGGCGATTCTGTATAAGCCGCTGAACTATACCGCGGGAAAGAAATATCCGGCGGTGCTCTGGATTCATGGTGGGCCGGAAGGGCAGGACACGCTCGGATGGGACCCGTGGGCGCTTTACCTGGCGCAGCAGGGATACATTGTGCTCACGCCGAATTATCGCGGCGGCATTGGTTACGGCGAAAGGTTCCGCAACCTGAATGTCGAAGACAGCGGAGGCGGTGAAGTCAGCGATGTGGCGCAGGGGGCCGAGTATCTTATCGCCCAGGGACTTGCCGATCCGGCGCGCATCGGCATCGGCGGCGGCAGCCACGGAGGAACGATGGTCGCCTATGAAGTTACCAAGCGGCCGGATATCTGGCACGCGGCCGTCGAGCTCTACGGCGTTGTGGACCGCGCTTCTTACATACAAAGAACCAACCGTCCCTCGGCCATCCGCTGGATCGCCAAGATGGGCGGAACGCCGGACGAGAAGCCGGAGGTCTATCGCAAGGCGGATATTCTTCCCGACGTGCCCAAAATCTCGGCGCCGCTGCTGATTATGCAAGGCCAGGACGATCCGCAGGTGCCGCCGTACGAGTCTGTACAATTTGTGGATGCCTTGAAAAAGGCGGGCAAGCCGT
>JASHPD010000224.1 GCA_030038315.1 Acidobacteriaceae bacterium | reverse complement strand
ATGCAGGGCCTCGGCAACGGCGCTCCCGGCGGCGTCATCGGCGGCCTCTTCCAGGGAGCGCCTGCACCACAGGTCAAGGTTGCGCCTCCCAAGAAGATCACGATCTCCGGCGGCGTGGCGGCCGGCATGGTTCTTCAGGAGGTGAGGCCGGTTTATCCGCCCATCGCCAAGGCCGCGCGTGTTTCGGGCACGGTGGTCCTCCAGGCTAACATCTCCAAGGCGGGAACGATTGAGAATCTGCACGTCATCAGCGGCCCGGCCATGCTGCGCCAGGCGGCCCTCGACGCGGTCAGCCAGTGGCGTTACCGCCCCTACCTGCTCAACGGCGAGCCGGTCGAGGTGGAAACCACGGTGAATGTGATCTTCAGCCTTGGCGATTGATCGATGCGCGGCCCTTTCCGGCGACGGACAAGGGCCGCATGATTTTTCACCGAACGCGGCCGCCTGAACCGGACGGCGTTCCCAATGCAGCTACAATCGGTTTTAGCGGGTACGGAGAGATTCCGGCAGTCGCGGCAAGCAGGCGAAAGCCGGTAGAATTTCGAAAGCTAGACTACATTGTAGATGTGTTCTTAAACTTTTAACCTCGGCAACATCCAAGCAAACTCCTTAGGAGGAACGATTCAGTGATTCTCGCTCAGCTCACCCACTTTGCTTCGCACACGGCCAGCAGCCTCGCCCTTTTCCAGGACCAGGATCAGACCGTCAGCTTCAGCCTTCTTGGCCTGTGGTCCAACATGGCATGGCTGGCCAAGGCCGTGGCCATTATTCTCTTTATTGAGTCGGTCTGGTCGCTGGCCGTGATGATCGACCGCTACCTGTACTTCTCGGCGGCCCGCAAGCAGTCGCGGGAGTTCGCGCCCAAGGTTGCCGGCGCACTGAAGGACTCGAAGCTCGAAGAGGCCATCAAGATCGCCGACCGCAACAAGAAGTCGCATCTTGCCGAGGTCGTCACCGCCGGCCTGCAGGAGTTCCGCGTCTCCGGCGGCCAGGCCACCGAGGATACCGTCGCCAGCTCCGAGCGCGCCCTTGACCGTGCCGAGGCCATCGTGCACGCCAAGCTGAAGCGCGGCCTCTCGGTGCTCGCCACCATCGGCGCAACGGCTCCGTTCGTCGGCCTCTTCGGCACCGTTATCGGCATTCTGCACGCCTTCCAGCAGATCGCAACCCAGAAGACCTCCGGCATCGGCGCCGTCGCCGGCGGTATTTCGGAAGCGCTGGTCACGACCGCGTTCGGCCTGCTCGTCGCCATCCCGGCCGTTATGGCCTTCAACTACTTCACCGGCCGCGTTGAGGCGTTCGACGTGGAAATGGACAACTCTTCGAGCGAGCTGATCGACTACTTCATCAAGCAGAGCCACCGGAAGTAAGCGCGAGCAGCCACAAGCCTGAGCGGAATGCTGCGGCGGACGGGAGCGCGGAATATCTCTCCACTCCCGTCCGCCGGTCTTCATCGCCGCCAGGCCGGAAGTTAAGCAGGCAGTTTAAGAAAATTCATAGTATGGAGCCACACGATGGCGGTTGCAGTTCGTAACGAAGGAGCCAATGTCAACTCCAACATCAACGTCACCCCCATGGTGGACGTGATGCTGGTGTTGTTGATCATCTTCATGGTCATTACGCCGATGCTCAATAACAAGGTCGACTTGACTATGGCCGAGGTCAATAATCCGCAGGCCATGCCCGACGCCGACAAGGACGACGCGATTATCGTGGCGATTACGCGCGACGGCAGCATTTACCTTGGGCAGAACAAGACTTCGCTGAGCGAGCTCGGCTCCCAGGTGGGCACGAAGCTGGCCAATAAAACCGGCGACAAGACGGTCTACTTCCGCGCCGATGCGCGTGCGCAGTACCGCGGCGTGGAAGACGCCATTGACGCCGTGCGCACAGCGGGCGTCGAAGAGATCGGCCTGCTGACGTTGAAGCGCGGCGGCAACGATGTCCAGTAAGCCGCGGCGCCGGTAAGGGTTGAGAGTTTCTCAAGCAAGACGGTGACCGGAAACCAATTCCGGGGAACCAAGGAGTTTACGTCATGGCATTTTCAATGGGAAGCAAAGGCGGCGCGATGGGCGAGATCAACGTCACGCCCATGATCGACATTCTGCTTGTGCTGCTCATCATCTTCATGGTGATCGTGCCGGTCACGCCCAAGGGCCTGGACGCGCTGGTGCCCCAGCCGCCCAAGAACCCGCAGAAGGAGCAGCCGAATGACCGCACCATCGTCGTGCAGGTGGAAGCCAACAAGGGCGGCGAGCCGACGTACAAGATCAACGAAACCCCGTTCGCCAAGAGCGAGCTGCAGCAGAAGTTGACCGACATCTTCTCGACCCGCGCCGAGCGCGTCATGTTCGTCAAGGGAGACGATGACGTGGACTTCCGGTACATCGCCGATGTGATCGATATCGGCTATGCGGCCAACGTGCAGCACATCGGCCTGATGACGCCGAAGATCCTCGCCGGGCAGTAAGGCTGGAGACGCGGGATTCGCATTCCGCGCGGCTTTCTCGTTTGAAGTGGGGCTTCAGGCAGGAAAACCGCGCGGCGCACGACGGCTCGGCCTGTGGGCTCTTTTGAGCCGCGGCGTCAACAACAAGAAGATTTCCCTATGGATTGCGGCAAACTCCCTCCCGCAGCCAGACGATTTCGGTTTCAGGCGCGCAACCGCCGGATGATTACCTGCCAGATACGATCTGAAGGAGAAGAACAACGACATGAATCTACCCGCACGTAGGATGGCGCTCGCGGTTGCCCTGGGCGGAATGGTACTTACCCTTGGAGGGTGCAACCGGCTGAAAGCTCGCGACCAGCTCAATAAGGGCGTTGAGGCGTACAAGTCCGCGCATTACGAAGAGGCGATCAATCACTTCCAGTTGGCCACGCAGCTTGATCCGACGCTGCCGATGGCCAAAACCTACCTGGCCACGGCGCTCGCGCAGAACGTGGTCCCCGGCCTCACCTCCGCGGACAACATCAAGGCCGCCAACCAGGCCATTGCGCTCTTCCAGGAGGTTCTGGACAAGGACCCCAGCGATGTGAACAGCGCCAAAAATATCGCCTCCATCTATTTCAACATCGATAACTTCGACCAGGCCAAGGCGTGGCAGAAGAAGGTCCTGGCCATTGATCCCAAGGACGCCGAGGCAGCCTACACCATCGGCGTGATCGACTGGACGCTGGCGCACAAGAATGCGTTGGAGATTCTGGGACCGGCCGGCCAGACGGACGACGGCGAAGGCAATGTGAAGGCGGGCAAGAAGGTGCTGGCGCAGATCGCGGAGAAGAACGCGGATCTGGTCAACGAGGCGCTTGAGTACCTCAACCAGGCCGTTGCCGACCGCGCCAACTACGACGACGCCATGGTCTACATCAAC
>JASHPD010000223.1 GCA_030038315.1 Acidobacteriaceae bacterium | reverse complement strand
GGCAAAGATGAGCGCTAGAAAGAGCCAAGCCGCGAACGGGGAAGGCCCCGATCGAGCGCGATTTTTCTGGGATGCTTGTGTCGTCATTGCGAAAAGTGCAGCCGTTATAGGATAACAAGCCGGTCGGCGGAAAGGTTTCGCTATGGCGGACGGGGTGTGATTTGGTTTGCGCGGGGCCGATGGAATTTCTGCCCTGTTTTGCACGTTGCCGAAGTGCAATAGCCGTCGTGTATCTTCGACTGTGTTGAGCGTTCTGCACGGATATGCCTACCTTTGCCGCGATTGATATCGGGTCGAACTCCTGCCGGCTGAAGATTGCGCGCGTGGTCGCGCATCGGCTCAAGACGGTGCACGAGGACCGCGAGGTGACTCGGCTGGGGTCGAGCGTTTTCGAGTCGGGGCTGGTTTCGCCGGAGGCGATGGCGCTGACGCTCAGGGCTCTCAAGCGCTTTCAGCGCGCGGTGCAGGCTCATGCGGCGGATCGGATTCGCGTGGTGGCCACGGCCGCGCTGCGCGATGCGCGCAACGCGCCGGCTTTTCAGGCGTGGGTGAAGGCGGAGACGGGCTGGAGCCTGGAGATTATCTCGGGGCTTGAAGAGGGACGGCTGATTCATCGCGGCATTATGAGCGCGGAGCCGGGGGTGGGCGGGCGCGTGCTGCTGGTGGATCTGGGCGGCGGCAGTTGCGAGGTTACGCTCAGCGAGCATAAGCGGATCAAGGAGACGGTGAGCCTGCCGCTGGGCGCGGTGCGGCTGACGGAGGGTTTTCTGACCGCCGAGCCGCCTTCCGCCGAAGGCCTTGCGCAGATGCGGCAGTTGATCGGGCGCGAGCTGCGGCGGGCGCGGAGGAAGATTTCCGTCGAGCGGGTTTCGCTGGTGATTGCCACCAGCGGCACGGCGGCGGCGCTGGCCGAGGCGAGCGCGGCGCTCTTCAAGAACGGCAGGAGCGCGAAGAAATCGACGCGCCTGGCAGGCTTGTTGCAGCCGGGACCGGGCGTGGCGCTCACGCCGCAGGTGCGCAAGCTGGCGCGCAGGCTGGCGAAGATGCCGCTCCCCGAACGCGAGGCGATGGCGGGCATCGGGCCGCGGCGCGCGGAGATTATCGTGGCCGGCGCGGAGGTTTACGCCGAGCTGCTGGAGCACTTCGGGCTGCCGGGGTTCCGCTACTCTTCGCTGGGGCTGCGCGACGGGATGCTCTCGCAGATGCTGGCCGAGCAGGATACGCGCGCTACGAGCCATCGTGAGTTTGAGCATGAGCGGTGGGAGAGCGTGCTGGCCACGGCGCGGCGTTATGGTGTTGATCCGCGGCAGGCCGAGCCGGTTCGCGCGCACGCGCTGCAGCTTTACCGCGAGCTGAGATCGCTGCATGAGCTCCCCGGCGATTACGAGCACTGGCTGGCGGCGGCGGCGTTTCTGCGCGACACGGGCAAGTTCATCAACCACCAGGGGCACCACCGGCATACGCAGTACGTGATCTCAAGCTCGGAGCTGTACGGCTACACGCCGGTGCAGCGGACGATTGTCTCGGCGATTGCGCGCTACCTGGGCAAGAGCCGGCCCTCGCCGGGCGATCGGGCGCTGCGCAACATTCCCGCCGAGGAGCATCGCAATGTGCATCGCGCGGTGCTGCTGCTGCGGCTGGCCGTGGCGCTAAACCAGGACCGCGCCAGCGACGTGCTGCGCGTGGCGGCAAAGATTTATCCCAAGCGGGTGTATATCGAGATTGAGCCGGGGCGGACGGGCGCGGAGCTGGAGATCTGGTCGCTGCGCAAGGAGGCGGATTACTTCCGCGAGGTCTTTGGGCGCGAGCTTTTTCCCACGCTGGCGTAGAGGTTGCGCGCCAGGCGCGGATCGACGAGCCACTGCAACTGCGCGGGATGGCGGTCGAGATCGAAGCGGGCGATGGCGCCCTTGCGCAGGCGCAGATTGGCTCCGCCGTTGCCGGTGACGAGCTTTCCCATGTACTGCATGAGGTTCGGGTTGTGGCCTACGACGAGGATGCTTTCGATCTCCGCGTGCTTGTTGAGCAAAGCCTGGAAGTCGGCGTAGCTGCCATCGGGCGCGAGCGCGGGGCTGACTTCGATTCTGGCCTCGTAGCCCAGCTCCGTGGCGACGAACTGCGCGGTCTGGAGAGCGCGCTTGAGCGGGCTTGAGATCACGGCGTCGATCTGGACCTTCAACGCGCTCAAGGTCCGCGCCATCAGGATGCACTGATCCTTGCCCTCTTTGACCAACCCGCGTTTGGCGTCGAGCAGAGGGTTGGGCCGGCGTAAACCGGCGTTGGCGTGGCGCATGATGTAGAGGTTCATGAAAGTGCTTTCGGCGGGGCCTGTTTTTGTAAGCTGCGGCTGCGCTAAAGAAACAATTTTAACATGACTGTAACAATTTGGAGCTGGCGCGCCGGACCGGGTGCAGAAGACGGTTCAGAGGCGCCATAGCTCTGCGATAAGCAGGCCGCCGAGAAGGGTGCGGCGGGTTTCGAGCGTGAAGCCGGCTTCGCGGAGCGCGGCGGCGTGGTCCGGCAGGCTGCGGATGCGCAGGCCGGTGAGCAGGCCGAAGGCGCGGTAAAGAAACCAGATGACCGGCGCGGCGATGAGTTTGCCGTAAAGGCCGCCGGGATGGGCGAATTCGGAGACGATCCAGCGCGCGCCGGGCGCGAGGCGCGGACGGACGGCGCGGATGAGGGCGCGAATTTCGCCGGTGGTCAGGAAATCGAAGAAAAAGTGGGCGATGACGAGGTCGTAGGGCTCGGCTGGGCTGGTTCCGGAACTGGCCTGGGCTTGCGCCCAGGACCGAATGTCGGCGGCGTGGGCCTGCACGCGGCCTGCATCGGCTTTGGCGCGGCGCAGGAGCGCGCGCAGCATCGCGGGGCTGGCGTCCACGGTGTCAATCCGCACGCCGGGATTGGCGCGCAGAAGCTCGGCGGTGAAGCGGCCGTCGCCGTCGCCGAGAGCCAGCGCGCGGCGCGCGGCGGCCAGATCGGCTAAAAACGTACGGCGGCAGCGGTGGAGATACGGGCCGAAGGTGAGCAGCTCCATCCAGCGGTAGGCCGAGGCCAGCGAATCCAGATCAGGCGGGTCGAGATTGGATGGGGCGAGATTCGGAACCATTGGGTTCGGAACCGCCGGGCTCGGTGCTTTCGGGCTGATGTTCATCGGGCAAGCAGCGCTGCGGGCGCCAGCAGAAACGGCGTGAGCAGGACCAGATCGGCAGCGGCGCGCAGCGTGAGCGGCGAGAGCCGGTTACGCCGGCGGTCGAGCAGTGCTAAGAGCAGCGCGGAGCCTGCGGCGCAGGCGAGCAGAGCGGCGGTGCGCGGCCCGGCGAGCGGGACGGCGCAGGCGGCGAGCGCGAAACCGAGGACGGCGAGGACGGCCGCGCCGGGCTGCACGCGAGAGATTGAGGGCGCGGAGCGCCGGGTCTCCGATTCCCACGCGTTGATGGCGTGAAGATTGAGCCAGGCCACGGCGGCAAAGAGCAGCGCGGGCGCGAGGGCCAGCCGCGCAAAGGCCGCCGGGTTCTGCGGCCAGACGGGCAGGGCGCAGCCGGTGACAAAGATGAGGGCGACGACGATCTCGGCGATGCGCTCGCGGATCTGGATCGAGGCCTGGGCGGAGCGGCGGCTGCCGAGATGCACGCTGCCGAGCCAGACGAGCGTGGCGGCGGCAATGAGGGAATCGGGCCGCAGCGCGCGCACGGGCAGGCGCGAGAGCACGAGCGCGGCGGCGGCGAGCGCGGCAATCGAGGCCAGCGGGAACAGAACCCGGCGATGGCGCCAGTGGAAGAAGTGGCGGTCGCGAAGCGTGTGTGGGAGGGTGTGTCCCAGCCTGCTTTCAAGACCGGCTCGCAGGCCGGCGCGGGCGTCGAGCAGGCGGTCGGCGACGTAGATGAACCAGACGATGAGCGCGAGAGACGAGGCGGTCCACGGCGCGAGGCGCAGATGCGCGGCCCAGCCAAGCGACCACGCCCACGCGACGGCCACGGTGGGCGCGTCGAAGCTGGCCAGGTGCCAGAGGTGCAGCGGCGCAAGAGCGCGATGAGTGCGGGGAACGGCTGCGGCGGAAGACGGATTGAGAAGCGTCGCCACTGATTTTCATTGTAGGAGAAATGCGCGCGCGTGGCTCTATCCGGCAGTTGGCCAGCGGAAAGCATCCCTCAGAGGCTGGGCAGTGTCTGACGAATCCTTTGTTGAGAAAAATTACGGGAAACCGAGCTTAGCAGGGACTAAAGCCCAGGCCATTGGGGGGTATTTCCGGCACGACTGAAGTCGTGCCCTGTTACAAACCTACTAAAACGATTCGTCAGACACTGCTTGAATTCGCCCGCTTCCTTCCATCCGCGTTGCGGACACGCTTTCGGAGCCGGCGTCACTATCTGCTTATAGGCGGATGCTCAGTTGAACGGCTTGTTCTCCGTACTGCCGCCGTGATTTTTTCCGGCTATCCGTCTCATTCGCACTCTGAGGAGCACCCGACATGAGCAAAGAGACTTCGCGTCCTGCGTGCCCGTTTCATGATCCGGACATGCCTGTGCCGCCGCGGTACCAGCAGGGGCCGATTACAACGGCGTTAAACCTGGGTGTGCTCCAACTGCTGGCGGGCAGTTGGAAAGGAACCGGATTCAATGCGATCTGGCGGCCGGACAATCGTTATGACGAACCCGGCAAGCCGTTGGCAAATGTCATCCGGCGGTTTCTGGAATTGAACCTGACGAGCGAAACCTTCGATTTTCATGTAATTCCGGGCGTGGTGCCGAACCGGGGGCTGGACCCGCAGCGCGATCTGAGCCTCTATGGCCTGCACTACCTGCAGCGCGTCAGCGACGCCGATCCGCAGCCTGATCCGCTTGCCGGCCAGGCGCTGCATATCGAGCCCGGGCTGTTTATGCGCGTGCCGGCGAGCGAGGACCCGCAGAACACAGCCAGCATTGTGCGTCTGGCAAGCATTCCGCATGGCGTCTCGCTGTTGCTGCAGGGACCGGACCCCGGCACTGCGATTACTCCTGGGCGTCCGCATTTCCGCCCCATCTACCCGATTGCGGGACTTCCGGCGGTGGCGCCTCCGCTGCCTGCGAACACAAAGGGATTGGGCATCCAGCCGATCGATGTGCCGTCCCCGCCTGCTCCGACCAGCACCGCGCACACGGCGGCGATTGAAGGCAACCTGGCCAACGATGTTGCCGGCTCGCAGAGCAATGGGCCGTACAACCTGCCCGGCCAGCAGCATTTCCAGGAGTATGTCAACAACCCCAACTCGCTGTTGCACGATGCCATTCAGGGGCAGGATATTCATGGGCACATCAAGATCGAGCTGACATCGAGCGGCGCGGGAAGCAGCATCGGGAACATTCCATTCCTCGGGCTCACCAATCCGGCCGAGAGCGCCAGTCCCAAGACGAACCCGGCGAATGCCTATGTTTCACAGGCGAGCTCGACCTTCTGGATCGAGTGGGTGCGCGTTCCGGGCGGACCGGAGCCGCTGAAAGACCTGAAGGAACGCGACCCGGCGCTTTACAGCATTGAGCCGTTCTGGCCGGCGCGCACCTTTTTGCAACTACAGTATTCGCAGGTATCGATCCTGATCTTCAACGGCGTCTTCTGGCCGCATGTGAATGTGGCGACGTTGACGCTGAGCGCGGGTTAGAAAGAAACGCGGCTGCGCGGCATGGTTCCGGGAAATTCCGGGAACGCGCAGCCTCAAGGCTGGCGCGGAAGCGGATGCCCAAACCGGCAGTGGCTGCAACGAGCACAGCCGCTGCCGGTTTTTGGATGCGCAGGTTTCAGGCGGTGAGGGTCTCGGTGACGAGGGTGCGGATCTGCTCGTTGACCTGGCTGACGCCGATGAAGAACGGGGCCTTGAGGCAGGTGAGCGTGAGCTGCTGCGTTGCGGGCGAGTAGTCCCAGGAGACTTCTACGCCCATCTTGGTGGCGGTGCCGGTGTCGCTGGTGATATCGATGCCGGCCGATTGCGCCTTTTCGGCGAGCTGCGCAAACTGCTGCGGCGTGATGTTCTCAAAGATCTGCGGCGTGGCGGTGGACATGATCTGCTCCTTCTTTAGAGACGATTTCTCTTGCGGCCGGTTCCGTTTTTCAGGCCGCTTTTGATCCGGAGGGCCCACAGTTTTACAGACTCTGTGGGCTTCGCTGCGAAAATTTGCGCATTTTTCTGTTTGGCGGTTCGGTAAGTGCTTTATGTTCTGTTGCTTGCCTGGGATTTTTCCAGGAAAACAGGATGTCTAAATGCCGCTTAAGCAGCGCTTAAGTGTCACTTATTGCCACTTATTTCGCCCAAAAGTTTCTCGCTTGCGGCCGGTTGGCGGTGCTTGCCGGCCTTTGCGCGGTGTAATCCGGCGGCTGCGCCCGTAAGGGCGCTCTATTTCTATTGTGGCGAAAGCGGAGAAATAATCTGCAAAATGCAGCAGGTTTTTTACGCTTTGGAATCAGTGGGTTGGAAATTATTTTGCGCGGGAGGGGTTGACAGCGAGAGCTGATCCCGCTGTCAACCCTTCCCGGTCACGCACATCAGTCTGCGGCGGCGACGGTTTTAGCGGCGCGCCTGGCGGGCTGGCGTTTTGAGGCGCTGACGGGGCCGGCCTTCTGCCCGGGCGCTTCGAGGCTGGCGGGAGGAATCTGCTCGAGATCGGCTTTGCCTTCGGCCAGCCGGATGAGGAAATCCTGCGCGGAGAATGCGGGCGCGTTTTTGTAGAGCTTCGAGGCGCGGAGGTAGGAGCCGTCGGGCTGCTGGATGCGGGCTTTTTGCGTGTCGGCGAGCAGGGCGGGCAGGATTTCGAGCTGGATGCGCGCCTTTGCGGCGGCGTCACGGACGGGGAAAACGACTTCGCAGCGCTCGAAGAGGTTGCGCGGCATCCAGTCGGCGCTGCCGATGTAGATTTCGTCCTGGCTCGATTCTGGGCCGCCGTTGGCGAAGTAGAAGATGCGGGAGTGTTCGAGAAATCTTCCTACGATGGAGCGAACACGGATGTTTTCGCTCAGGCCTTTTACGCCGGGCTTCAGGATGGACAGGCCGCGGATGATGAGGTCGATCTGGACGCCGGCTTCGGAGGCGTCGTAGAGGGCTTCGATGACGCTGGGTTCGAGCAGGGCGTTCATCTTGGCTACGATGCGTGCGGGCTTGCCGGCTTTGGCGTGGTCGGCCTCTCGGCGGATTAAGCCGAGGAAATTCTCGGCCATGGTGAGCGGCGCTACGAGTAATGGGCGGTAATCGTCGACTTCGGCGTGGGCGGTGAGGTAGTTGAAGACCATGTGCACGCGCTCGGTGATCTCGGAGTTCGAGGTGAGCAGGCTCAGATCGGTGTAGAAGCGCGCGGTGACGGGATTGTAATTGCCGGTGCCGAGATGGCAGTAGCGGCGGGTGACGCCGTCTTCGTCGTGGCGGACTAGCATGGCTAGTTTGCAATGCGTTTTGAGGCCGACTACGCCGTGGAAGACTTGCACGCCGGCGTCTTCCATGCTGCGTGCCCAGCGGATGTTCGAGGCTTCGTCGAAGCGGGCCATCAACTCTACGACTACGGTGGTTTCCTTGTTGGCCGCGGCTTCAATGAGTGCCTGGAACATGGGCGAGTCGGAGCTGGTGCGGTAGAGCGTCTGCTTCATGCTGAGGACGCGGTCGTCGTGCGCGCCGTGCTGGATGAAGCTGACTACGGGATCGTAGGAATCGTAGGGGTGGTGGAGCAGGATGTCGCGGGTGCGCAGCTCTTCAAAGATGTTGGCTGATTTGCGGCTGAGGACCAGCGGGCGCGGGGTGAAGGGTGCGTACTTGAGGTTGGGGCGCTGGATGTCGCCGTAGAGGAACATGAGGCGCGAGAGGTTGACGGGGCCGTCGGTGTGGAAGACCTGATCGGCTTCGAGCTCGAAGTTGGTGCGGAGGCGCTCGATGATTTCAGAGTGCGCGCCGGTTTCGATTTCGAGGCGGACGGAGTCGCCTTTGCGGCGGTTGTGGAGCTCGAAGCGGATGGTTTCTAGCAGCGAGCGGGCTTCTTCTTCTTCGAAGTAGAGATTGGAGTTGCGGGTGACGCGGAAGGCGGCCTGGGCTTGCACCTCGTAGCCGCGGTACATGCCGGAGAGGTTTTGCGCGATCAGGTCTTGCAGGAGCAGATAGTCGTTGGCGCCTTGCTCGGCGGGCAGGCGGACGAAGCGCGGAAGAGCGCGCGGGATGGTGACTACGCCTAAGACCAGCGGGCCTGAACTTTTGCGCTTGAGGCGCAGGAGTAATGCGAGGCAGAGGGCTTTGTTCAACACGCGCGGGAATGGGTGCGCGGGATCGATGGAGATGGGTGTTAGCAGAGGATCGACTTCGCGCTGGAAGTAGCTTTGGGCGAAGGCTTTTGCTTTTTCGTCGAGCTCGTCCCATTCGAGCAGGCGGATGTTTTGCTTGCGCAGCTCGGGGAGCAGGTGCTTGTTCCAGCACTCGTACTGGTCGGCTACGAAGCGGTGGATTTCCGCTGTGAGCGCGGTGAGGGACTCGTCGGGGCGCAGGCCGTCGTAGCCGGGCTCGCGGCCGCCGTCCTCGATGCGCTGCATGAGGCTGGCCTGGCGGATTTCGACGTACTCGTCGAGGTTGGAGCCGGTGATGGCGAGGAATTTTACGCGTTCGAGGAGCGGATTGGCCGGGTCGGAGGCTTCTTCGAGGACGCGGCGGTTGAACTGCATCCACGATTCATCGCGGCCGTTGAAGAGCTTCTGCTTGTTGGTCGCCTTTGGCATGGGGAAATTACACCTGCGCCACCATTGCATGGAGCGGATGCGCTTCGCGCCGTTGCAGGAACGTTTGCGGACCGCACCTGTGCCATGTTGGCAAGGATAACTGGTTTCCACGTTGTTGGTAACAGATGCGGGCGGCGGGAGGTGTTAACAGGCTGAAAAAAGATGGATTGGGGGCTCTTGCTATCCCAGGTCCGAAAATCCGGACCTGGGGCACCCGGCACCCGGCGACCCTTCGTGTGCGCTCAACAATTGACCGGCGGGGTGGGGCGGGTTGAGGATGAAGGTAGCAGGCGGTTGGCGTGCAAGGAGTGTTCTCTATGTCCAGGCCTTCTCCGGATTTCGATTCTATTCTCGATCTCTCCGACCCTGTGCCGCCGGGTATGGATAAGTTTTCCCGCACGGTGCATGAACTGCTGGACGGCAAGCCGAAGGACGATGCGACGGTGGAGAAAGCCTTTGCGGGGCAGGAGGATATCTTCGACCTGGTTGCGGCGGGGCTCTACAACATGGCGTCGATGCTGGTGGGCGAGGGCGAAGAGAGCATCGAGATTGTGGAGGCTGCCGTGGCGAATGCCGAGGTGGTCTGCTGCGGCGAGGTGGAAGCCGCGCGCAGGAGCGGTAAGCGTGCGCTGGCGCGCGAGGCTTTGACGCGGATTGCGGCGCACGACACCGATAGCCTGGCTACGCCCGAGGGGCTGGAGCACGCTCAGACCTGCATTGAGAACGACGATCTGGACGCGGCCGGCGTCTCGCGCGAGGAGTTCGAGCGGATGGTTGCCGAACCGGGCCCGGGCCGGGGACGCGAGCGGGTGCGCGAGTGGCTGGAAAGCCTGCCGGCGTTTATGCGGACGGTCTTTGTGCTGCGCGCGGTGGGCGGGATTCCCGCGGCGGAGACGGCCGCGCTGCTGGCGGCTTATGGCGGTCCGAAGGCTACAGGCTGGACGGCGGACGCGGTGCGCGAGGTCTTTCGGCAGGGGCTCTGCTCGCTGGCTTCGCAACTGCTGCATGAAGGGATGAAAAGCTAGGGACTGAGGGGACTCAGGGACTGGGGGCAGCGGAGAAATGCGCGCAGGTTGCTAAAGCTTTTAGTCCCCTGAGTCCCTTCAGTCCCTTAGTCCCGCATTCGCTACACTATTTACGCACCCTCAGTCCTTCCGTGTGCATCAGTATGGAAGCACACGATTTTTGCGGAATCAGCCTCTGTCTTTCGCGTGAATCAGGTCGAAAATTATTGATGCTGTTGAATTTTTTCAGAAAGATTACTGTCTTCCCCTGCGCCTTCGCTGTCTTTGCGGCCGCGGCGGCGGCGTCAGCGAGCGCGCAGGCCGTGCCGACCGCGCAGGGGCCGACGGCGCAGAGCTTTCAGGGCAGCGTGACGAATGGCACGGCCACGGGGCAGACGCTCGATTTGACGCTGGACGATGCCATGCAGCGCGGGCTGCGCAATAACCTGGGCGTGATTCTGAGCGGCACCCAGACGGCCGCCGCGCGCGGCCAGCGGCTGAGCGATCTGCAGAACCTGCTGCCCGAGGTGGACGCCTCCATCAAGGAAAGCGTGATGCAGGTGAACCTGGCCGCCGAGGGCATTCGCATTCCGGGCTTCCCGGCGATGGTGGGGCCGTTCGGGTTTACGGATATTCGCGCGTCGCTCCAGTGGTCGCTTGTGGACGTGAAGTCGCTGCGCGATTACCTGGCGGCGAAGCATGACTTTGCCGCGGCGCAGTTGTCGGCGGAAGACGCGCGCGAGATGGTGATTCTGACCGTGGGCAATGCGTATCTGCTGGTTGTGGCCGATGAGACGGAAGTGGCCAGCGTCGAGGCGCAGGTGGCCACGGCGAAGGTTTCGCTGGACCAGGCCGTGGACAGCCACAATGCCGGGACCGCGCCGCTGCTCGACGTGCTGCGCGCGAAGGTGGATTACCAGTCGCTGGAGCAGCAGTTGATTTCTGCGCAGAATGCGCTTGAGAAAGACAAGCTGGCGCTGGCGCGGACGATTGGATTGTCGCTGGAGCAGAAATTTGAAGTGGCGGACAAGGAGCCGTACCGGGCTTTTGACGAGATCGACCTGGACGCGGCGCTGAAGCAGGCGCACCTGAGCCGCAAGGACCTAGCCGCGATGGTGGAGCAGACCAAAGCCGCCGAGGAAGAGCGCAAGGCAGCGACGGCGGAACGCCTGCCCACGCTGACGGTGAATGCCGACTACGGCGATATCGGCATCAACGTGAATAATTCGCACGGCACGGTGGATGCGACGGGCTCGGTGAGCGTGCCGGTTTTCAAGGAATTCGCGCTGCGCGGCGATGCCGAACAGGCGCAGGCGAACCTGGACACGGCCAAGGCCGAGCTGAGCGACAAGAATGCGCAGATTTCGGCGGACGTGCGCGATGCGCTGCTGGACATTGAGAGCGCGCAGAAGCAGGTGGAAGTGGCGCGGTCGAGCGTTGCGCTGTCGGAAGAAGCGCTCAGGGAAGCGCAGCAGCGCTACAAGGCCGGCGTGAGCGACAACCTGGCCGTGAGCCAGGCCGAGCAGGCCGTGGCGCAGGCCAACGATCAATACGTGGGCAGTTTGTACCGGCACAACATTGCCAAGCTGAGCCTGGCGCGTGCTTTGGGCGCTGCCGGGAATTACAAGAGCTATCTGGGCAGCAATCAGGGAGGAAAGTAACGTGGCGGACACAACAACCACAACCCCCACAGTGGAGCCGGAAACCGAGCCTGTGGAGCCTAAGCCGCGCCGCAGGGGCATTCTGATCGTGGTCATCGCGGTGATCGTGGTGGCGGCTCTCGGCTTCTGGTGGCACTCCACCTACTTTGAGGACACGGACGACGCGCAGATCAGCGGACACCTGATTCCGGTGAGCGCGCGCATCCAGGGCCAGGTGGTAAAGGTCTACGTGGATGAGAACCAGTTCGTCCACAAGGGCGACCCGATCGTCGATCTGGACCCGCGCGATTATCAAGTGGCCGTGGAGCAGGCCAAGGCCGCGCTGGCCAGCGCGCAGGCCGCCGCCGCCGCGGCAAACGTCTTTGTGCCGATCACGGACATCAATGCGGGGTCGAATCTGCGTTCGGCCACGGCGGACCTGAGCGGCGCGGATGCGGCTGTGCAGCAGGCGCGGGGCCAGTTGGCCGCGGCGCAGGCGCGCGTGGTGCAGGCGCAGGCCAACAATGCGAAGTCGCAGTCGGATCTCGAGCGCTACAAGCCGCTGGTCGCCAACGACGTGATCAGCAAGCAGCAGTATGACGCCGCCGTGGCCGCGGCTGCTTCCGACGCCGCGGCGGTGGTGGACGCGCAGGCCAGCGCGCAGGCGGCGCGCGACGCCGTCCGCGTGGCTGAAGAGCGGCAGACTGCCGCGCACGCTTCGCTGAAGTACGCCGAGACGGCTCCGCAGCAGGTGGCGATGCAATCCGCCCGCGCCAAGCAGGCGCTGGCGCAGGTGGAGCAGGCGCAGGCGCAGCTCGACCAGGCCGAGCTCAACCTGAGCTACACGAAGATCATTGCGCCGGAGGACGGCATCATTACGCGCAAGAGCGTCGAGATCAACCAGAACGTCTCGTCGGGGCAGAACCTGCTTACGCTGGTTTCGCTCAACGACATCTGGGTGACGGCCAACTTCAAGGAGACGCAGTTGCGCCACATGCGGGCCGGCCAGCCGGTGGAGATCGCCGTGGACGCGACGGGCAAGAGCTACCACGGCCGCGTGACGCAGCTCGGCGGCGCTACGGGTTCGATTCTTTCGCTCTTTCCGCCGGAGAACGCAACGGGCAACTACGTGAAGGTCGTGCAGCGCGTGCCGGTGCGCATCGACTTTACCGACCTCAAGGATGAAGACTCGCGCCATCTGCTGCGGCCGGGATTGTCGGTGGAGCCGAAGGTGAGGGTAAAAGAATAGGAGCCAGGCAACTGGGAAAACAGGCAGGGCCGGCGATTGCCGGCCCTGTTCTTTTGCGCGC